>DASQRI010000482.1:0-5028 GCA_035642975.1 Mycobacterium sp. | reverse complement strand
ACCTCCGTTGTCACCCGCGGCCGGAGCGCCTCCGGCCAGAGGCTGAACAGCCTACTTGCGACCGTGACCGCCTCAGCATTCGCCGGCGGGTGGACCCTGGCCGATAGGCAGATGCTTTTCTCGTAAATCTTTGCTGGCCGTGGCTTCGCGCTATGCTTTGTGCGCTGCCTGGCCAACCCCGGCGGGGGCGTGGAGGGTTCTCATGGGGCTGTTCATCAGCTATTCCAGCCACGACAAGGGGGCGATCGAACCCCTTAGGAGCGCACTGCATCGCGCCCACCATCAGGTGTGGATGGATGAAGAGCTGGGCGGCGGTGAGGCGTGGTGGCGAACGATCCTCGACCAGATCCGAAACTGCGAGGTGTTCATCGTTGCGTTGTCGAACAACTCGCTTGTGTCCAAACCGTGTCAGGCCGAGTTGCACTATGCCCAGGCGCTACATCGCCCGATCCTTCCCGTCCAGATCGGCCCGATCACCAACGTACGGTTGAACCCGCTGGCCGAAACGCAAATGGTGGACTTTCGAAACCCGACGGCCGACGCCGGCATTCAGCTGATCGGAGCGGTGCAGGCACAGCGGGAGCGGCTGCAGCCGTTGCCCGCGGAGCTACCCGATGAGCCGCCGGTGCCGTTCGCTTATCTGATGCGACTGGCCCACAACATCGCCGAGCCGCAGTTGAGCGCCCGCGAGCAAGCAGATCTGGTGTCGGAACTCAAACACGGCTTGGAGGAAGACGGCGACGATCAGGCCGCGCGCAGCGACATTAGGCAGCTTCTGTGCATGCTGCGAGATCGCCCCGATGTCGCCTGGCGCGTCCGAACCGACATTGAGAGCGTGCTGGCCACGATCGATCCGCAATCCTCGACCGTCCACGCCGGAGATGTCACCACCCCACACGGCCAGGACATCGAGAGCCGATCGAGCCGACTGCCCCAGCCGCCGCCATCGGACCAGCCGTGGGCCAATTCTGGCCCGACACCTCAGCCTTACGCGACGGCACACAACCCGACCCATCACCCCCCACCGGGCACCGGCCCGCAGCAGTTCATGGGACCGCCGCCGGCCGGTCCCTATGCCGGGCCCTACCCCGACAGAAGTGGGCGTAAAGCTCGCGGGTCGCGCATGAAATGGCTGATTGGCGCCGGCGTGGGTGGGGCGGTCGTGACGATCGCCGCGCTCGCAGTGCTCGGTAGCATGTCGGATTCGGGCTCTTCGGGGTCGAGCCACTCAACGCCGACGACTCTTCCCATGGTGACACCCGAACGCCTGGAGTCCGTTCTGCTCACCGCCCCGCAAGTCAACAGCATCATGGGCGCGTCAACCATGCAGGGCGGAAAAGTCGGTCAGGCACCGGCCAACGCCTCAGCGCAATTGTCGATACCGGCATGCCACGGGGCGCTTTATCCCGGCGAGACGCCGACGTATAACGGCAGCGGGTATACCAAGCTCAACTATTTGGTCTTGGCTGAGCCGGGGGACCACAACGACCATTTTGTCGACCAAGACGTAGCAACGTTTCCTTCCGCTGACTTAGCCCGTGCCTTTGTGAAAACGTCGGCGGACCAATGGAAGTCGTGCGCGGGACAGGTCGTTACCGGGACCTACGACAACGGCAACACTTTCCGGTGGACCTTCGGGAATCTGGTCGGCGACGTCCCGAAGCTCAGCCAGCTCGACACCCAAGAAGATGGGGGCGGCTGGGCTTGCCAGCATGTGCTGAACGCGGTTTCAAATTTGGTGATCGACGTCAGAGCATGCGGGTTTGCAATCACCGATCAAGCCAGCCGCATCGCCGACGAAATCGCCGCCAACGCGACAAGATAGGCGTTTGCTCGACGCTAGCCTTCGGTCATGGACTCCTTTCCGCTTGGTCCCTTTTCCGTCGCCCGCATCGGCCTGGGTGCGATCCAGCTCCCAGGGCCCCGCGCTTTCGGGCCGCCGCGTGACCGGGAGGCGGCGCTGGCCGTCCTGCGCAGGGCCGTGGAACTCGGCGTCGACCACATCGACACCGCCCAGTTCTATGGGCCCGATGTGTCCAATGAGCTCATCCGCCAAGCCCTGCATCCGTACCCGGCCAACCTGGCGTTGGTCAGCAAGGTCGGAGCCCGCCGCGACGATGCCGGCGACTGGCTACCGCTGACCGACCCCGCTGACTTCCGATCGGACATCGAGGCCAACCTGCGAACGCTCGGCGTTGATCAGCTGGCGGTCGTCAACCTGCGGCTGATGGACAGCGACTCTCCCGACCAGCGATTCGACGAATTGCTTTCGGTCATGATCGCTGCCCGTGACGAAGGATTGATCGGTGGCATCGGACTCAGCAATATCACCCGTGAGCATCTGCTGCGCGCCCTGCAGCACACCGAGATCGCTTGCGTGCAAAACGCTTTCAACCCCGTCGACCAGTCCGCGACGCCGGTGCTGGCCGAGTGCACGGTGCGCGGAATCGCCTTTGTCCCGTTCTTCAGCTTGAGGTCGCCGTTTGCGCCGCCCGGTCAGGTGCTCCGACACGACGTGGTGCAGCGGGCCGCTGCGCGGTCGGGTTGCAGTCCGGCCCAGATCGCGTTGGCGTGGGCGCTGAGCGTGGCGCCGAACGTTCTGCTGATTCCGGGCACCTCGTCGGTGCAACACCTGGAGGAGAACCTTGCCGTCGCCGACGTCGAGCTCGACGAGGAGACCCGCCTGCAGCTGAATGCGGTCGGCGCTTAACCCTTGCGGCGCTTGTCTTTGGTCCGGTGTGGCTCACGCTGAAGCGCTTGAGTCAGGCCGTCGACGATCAGCTCGAGTCCGAACGCGAATTCGTCTTCCCAGGGCACCGGAAGGCTGTCCGCGACGGCGACGGTGGCGGGAAACTGGTCAGGGTCGAGGTCGTGGAAGACCTGCGCCAACCCGGCGTCGTCGAGTCCAACGCGGCTGCCGGTCAGCTGAATGGCGAAACCCAGGATGTAACGGGCCAAGGTCGCATAGGACCGCGCCGCCAGCGCGGGCGGGAATCCGTTGGCGAGCAGGAACGCGATCATTCGTTCCCGGGCGGCCAGTGCGTTCGGCCCGATCGGCACGTCACCGACCAACAGCGGGGTCACATTCTGATGGCGGCGTAGTGCGTCGAACATGCTGCGGGCAGCGGCTTTACACGCATCCTGCCAGGTCATTGTGCTGAGTGCGGCGACGTCCAACTCGACCGTACCGAACACCCGGTCGACGACGTGCGCGATCACATCGGCCCGGCCGGCGAAATGCCGGTACAACGTGGCAGTGCCGGAATCCAGCCGCTGCGCAAGCGTTCGCATCGACAGGGCGTCGGCTCCCTGCTCGTCGACGATGTCCAGCGCGGTGGTGACGATCCGATCCAGCGGGATGGGTGGGCGACCGGGGGAGCGACGCTTCTCCTGTTGTTCGTACGCCATGTCAGCGATTCCAAGGGGTCACGGGGCAAGTATGGCGACTCTTGACAGCGATTGCAATAACGGTCACACTGTATCCAATACTAAACTATCGAGCCAGTGAGGAGGTTCACCATGCTGCTGCCACTTTCCACCGAGCCATACACGGTTCCCACCGACCGCGACATGCTGCCTTCGGAGCGGCGCACTTTCGTGCGCACCCACCGCACCTGCGTATTCGGCTACCGCCGACGAAACGACGGTCCGGGGATGTCGATCGTGTACTACGTACCCACCGATGACGACGAGTTGCTGGTGTCGACGATGGCCGGGCGCGGCAAGGCCCGCGTCATCGACCGCGATGGCAAGGTGAGTCTCTGCGTGCTCGACGAGCGCTGGCCGTTTGCCTATCTGCAGGTGTATGCCGACGCGGTGATCGAGCGCGATCGCGACCTGGTGGTCGACGTCATGATGGCCATCGCCGGAAGAATGTCCGGCCAACCGCTCGGCGAGGAAGCTCGCCCATTCGTCGAAGCGATGGCTGCAGAAGAGGATCGGGTCGTCGTACGGTGCCGGCCGTATGAAACGTTCGCCCAGCCGCCGCGGCATTTGCACCGCAACGATCAGGAAGAGCTGATCACGCACTGGGTATCGGGCACTGTCCCGTGGGATGCGCCGGACCCGAGCTAAGCCGTGAGCTGCGAGGCAGCCCGAATTGGCAGGCTTTTGACAGCCGCGTCATATAGCAGACCCATTCTCCGAGACAACGCTGGTGGTGTTCCTAAGTTGCTCCCAGCAATCAATCTCAGAATAGGTCGGGTCATGATCACACGGGCACAAGGTATTTCGCATCGACACCGTTACTTAACAACCCTATTCGGCAGTGTCTGCGCGACGGCGATCTTCGCCGCACCGTTGGCGTGGACGCAGCTAGATGCGCCACTGGCGCACGCAGCACCGGGAGATCCATATTGCAATCCGCTCATTCTGGGGTGCCCCGGGTACATTCCACCGTCGCCGCCATGTCCGGTCAGTGTCGCCACTTGCCCTGGCTACATCCCTCCGGCGCAGCCCAACAACAACATTACGACTCCACCCGGTCAGCTTGATTACGATCACGGCGGAAAGCCGGGTGGCAAGCCCGGGAAGCCGGGGGACCCCGGAAAGCCCGAGAGTGGCGGTGCGGGTGGTCATATGAACCAGTCCCCGCCGCCGGCCGCCGGGCCGAACGCGCCGGACCGCGCCGGTCCCGCGCCGGACGGGTCGGGTCACGGGCCAAACGCATCGGGTCCTGCGCCCGCAGCCCCACCGCCTCCAGCACCGGAGGCTCCGCCGGCTCCTGCGCCGGACATGTCGGGGCCCGCGCCGATGGCTTCCGCGCCCTCAGCGCCTGCGCCGGTCATGTCGGCTCCCGCGCCGGTGATGTCGGCTCCCGCGCCCGCGATTTCGATGCCTGCGCCGGCGATTTCGATGCCCGCGCCGGCGATATCGACGCCGTCGAAGTAGCCTGTCCGCACCGACGACACGGCGGCGCGCTCGCGCGACCCAGTGTCGTTGGTCAGGTGCTGCTCGTCAGCCGAGCGACGACCCGCATCGCGCCACGGTTGAGGTTATGACCTAGCCGTTGACCGAGTGACTGCGAAA
>DASQRI010000481.1:0-40941 GCA_035642975.1 Mycobacterium sp. | reverse complement strand
AGTTGCGGTCGCGTCTGCCCGAGCGTGCCGACGTCACCCTGGAAGGGCTGCGCTTCACCGTGGTCCACGAGACCGGCGCTGCCGCCGGCCGAGACGCCCGGATGTCCCGGCTCTACCCGGACACCGACGTATTGGTGTTCGGCCACAGCCACATCCCGTGGGACACCACCACCAGCAGCGGCCTGCGTTTGTTGAACCCGGGTTCGCCGACCGATCGCCGCAGCCAACCGTTCTGCACGTACCTGACCGCGCGTGTCGACAATGGCGCGCTGGTGGAGGTCGTTCTGCATCGCCTGCAGAAGTAGCTCGCTGCTAACTCAGCCATAGCGTCTGCACATACTTAGCTCGTAAACAGAGATAAGTGAACACTCTCATCGATCCAGTCACAGAGGTGTTCCGTGTCGTCGGCAGATTCCGTCGGCAACTCCGCAGATCCGCCGGGCTGGGTTTGGACTCCGCCCGGCTCACCGAATCGCAGTCGGAGCTGCTGTGGCTGGTCGGCCGGCAGCCTGATGTCTCGGTCAGCGCCGCTGCGGCGGAACTGGGGCTGATGCCCAACACCGCCTCGACCCTGGTCTCCAAACTGGTGGCCAAGGGCTTGCTGACCCGGACTGCCGGTGAAACCGATCGGCGCGTGGGCCAACTACGACTGGCCGGGTCCGCCAAGCAGATCGTTGATGCGTCTCGGGCCGCCCGGCGCGCGTTGCTGGCCGAGGTGCTCACCGAACTCGACGACGACCAAATCGAGGCTCTGACAAAGGGGTTGGAAGTCCTCAACACGATGACCCAACAACTACAGGAGCGACAACAATGAGCGGATCACTGCCGATGGCAGTCGACGGCCGGAACCTCACCTACCGCTACGGTCAGTTCACCGCGGTCAACGACGTGACGTTGCAGGTGCGGCCGGGGGAGACGATGGGGCTGCTCGGACCCAACGGCGCCGGCAAGACGACGGTGGTGCGGATGCTGACCACGCTGACACCAGTGCAGCATGGCGAGCTACGCATCTTCGGCTTGGACGCGCGCGATCAAACCGTCGACATCCGAAGCAATATCGGCTATGTCCCACAACAACTTTCGATCGAACCCGCGCTGACCGGCCGACAGAACGTGGCCTGGTTCGCGCGATTGTATGGAGTGCCGCGCACCGAGCGGTCCGAGCGCGTCGATGAGGCGCTGGAAGCCATGGAGCTATTCGACGTGGCAGACCGGCTGGCCGGAACCTACTCCGGCGGCATGGTGCGCCGACTGGAGGTGGCGCAGGCGGTGGTCAACCGCCCGTCGCTGCTGGTGCTCGACGAACCGACCGTCGGGTTGGATCCGATCGCACGCGACCGGGTCTGGACGCAGGTGCTGACGATGCAAAGTCAGTACGGCATGACCGTGTTGCTGACCACTCATTACATGGAGGAGGCCGACGCATTGTGCGACCGGGTTGCCCTGATGCATCACGGCGAGCTGCGGGCCGTCGGAACGCCGACGAAGTTGAAGTCGACGGTGTCATCGTGCGCCACGCTCGAAGACGTGTTCCGGCACTACACCGTATCGGACTTGCCAGAGCAGGCCGAAACCTCCGATTCTTTCCGTGAAATCCGTTCCAGCAGAGAGGTTGCCAGCCGTGTCGGTTGATCACGCCATCGAACCCACGCCCGTTGCCTTGGCCCGCGCCCCGCGTGGGTGGCAACGGGTCCCTGCGACATTGGGCCGCGTCAGCGCATTCGCGATCGTGGAATTGCAGAAGCTGCAGCACGACCGCACCGAGCTGGTCACGCGGATGGTCCAACCGGCGCTGTGGCTGTTGATCTTCGGCACCACGTTCAGCAAGTTGCACGTCATCAATACCGGGTCGGTGTCCTATCTGGCCTTCCTGGCGCCGGGCATCATCGCCCAGTCAGCGTTGTTCATCTCGATCTTCTACGGCATCCAGATCATCTGGGACCGCGACGCCGGCATGCTGGCCAAACTCATGGTGACGCCGGCGCCCGCTTCGGCGCTGGTCACCGGGAAGGCATTCGCGGCGGGGGTGCGATCGGTCGCGCAAGTTGTCGGCGTGCTGGCGCTGGCCTATGTGATGGGTATCGGCCTGACGATCAACCCGCTGCGGATATTGGCCGCCATGGCCGTCGTCATGCTGGGTGCGGCGTTCTTCGCATGCCTGTCGATGACGCTGGCCGGGCTGGTGCGCAGTCGCGACCGGCTGATGGGTATCGGGCAAGCCATCACGATGCCGTTGTTCTTCGCGTCCAACGCGCTGTACCCGGTCGACATCATGCCCGGGTGGCTGCACGTGCTCAGCAGGATCAACCCGCTCAGCTATGAAGTCCATGCGTTACGGGCGTTGCTGATCGGCACTCCGTTCAGCCCACTGGATGTCGTGGTGTTGGTGGTCGCTGCGGTTCTCGGAATCGCCACTGCGTCAACACTATTGCGGCGCCTGGTTAACTGAAATTCGAATAGCCAACGCCCCCTGCCGAATTCCAGTCGACAGAGGGCGTTGGCGCTGCCGGCTGACGGCCGATTCCTAATCGTTATCTTCGAGTAACGCTCCGAGCTTCAATCGTTAGCGAACCGCGATCTCACACCCCGAGGTAACTCACAAGCGTGTGACTCGTTCCGTGTTTGACTGCCTCAGACAGCTATTCGACCGCGTAATGCGGCAGATGACAGTTGGGATAGGTAGGAGTTATGAAGTTCGCAGAGAAGTTCCGCGGTGCGGCGGGTCGTTTGCCGCGCCGGTTGGCAATCGGGATCATGGGGGCAGCGCTGCTGTCCGGTCTGGTCGGTGCTATCGGCGGCTCGGCGACCGTGGGGGCGTTCTCCAAGAAGGGCCTGCCAGTCGAGTATCTGCAGGTGCCGTCGGCGGCGATGGGCCACGACATCAAGGTTCAATTCCAGGGCGGCGGGCCGCACGCCGTCTACCTGCTGGACGGATTGCGCGCCCAGGATGACTTCAATGGCTGGGACATCAACACTCCCGCGTTCGAGGAGTACTACCAGTCCGGCCTCTCGGTGATCATGCCGGTCGGCGGACAGTCCAGCTTTTACAGCGACTGGTACCAACCGGCGTGCGGCAAGAGCGGCTGCCAGACCTACAAGTGGGAAACGTTCATGACCCGGGAGCTTCCGACATACCTGCAGGCCAACCGGGGCATCTCCCCGAACGGCAATGCCGCGGTCGGTCTTTCGATGTCGGGCGGTTCCTCGATGATCCTGGCCGCGTACTACCCGCAGCAGTTCTCCTACGCCGGATCGCTGTCCGGCTTCCTGAACCCGTCCGAGGGCTGGTGGCCGACGCTGATCGGTCTGGCGATGGGCGACGCGGGCGGCTACAACGCCACCAACATGTGGGGCCCGACCAGCGACCCGGCGTGGAAACGTAACGACCCGATGGTGCAGATCCCCCGCCTGGTGCAGAACAACACCCGCATCTGGGTGTACTGCGGCAACGGCACTCCGAACGACCTTGGCGGCGACAGCATGCCGGCCAAGTTCCTGGAGCAGTTCACGCTGCGCACCAACGAGCAGTTCCGCGACAACTACACCGCCGCGGGCGGCAGAAACGGCACGTTCAACTTCCCGCCGAACGGAACGCACGACTGGGGCTACTGGAACCAGCAACTGGTCGCCATGAAGCCTGACATTCAGCGGGCACTGAGCGGTGGTCAAGGCGCCACCTGACATATCCACCGACGCATCGGCAGCAGCGCACCCCCAGCGCTGCTGCCGATGTTATTTCGCAGGCGCTAATTCAGCCGGGCGCGGCGGTCCTGGTGGAAATACGTGTATCCGGTTGTCAACGCGCACAACGCCGAAGCCGCGACCAGCATCCCGGTTCCGTTGACGACCAGGCTGATGCAGCCGCCCAGGGTTGCGCCCAACACGAAGCTGACGAACAACAAAAAGTAACCGAGCCAATCCGCGATGGTTCCGCCGGCGATGTGGCGCTCGATGCCCTGCCCCAACTTGACCAGCGTGCCGGTCACGTAGCTCAATGGCACCGACACTTCGCCGTCCTTGACGAACGAGGTGTTCAACGCGCCAATGGCGAAGGCCACCAACATAATCGGTGCGAAATCCAGAAGGTTTTCCTCCCACCCTTCGTCGATGACATCCACGGCGGTGGCCGCCAGCAGGCTCAGCGTGGTCAGCAGGGTCGGGCCGTGCGGATGCGCTACCCAGAGATGCCGCCGGCACACCGACGCAACCACCACGCCCGCGACGAAGCACAGCAGCAGCAGGCTCGCGGTCACCGACAGCAGCACTTCGTCCCGAAAGTAACCCAGCACGGCACGTTGGGCGTTGCCGGTCATGAACGTGACGAAGTATCCGGCGGAGTGGGTGAACGCCGTCGCACCCAGTACGCCGGCCAGCATCGCCAGCACCCACGACAAGCGCGCTTCACTGTCGAATGTCTCACGCAGCATGCAGCCATGGTTTCACCGGAATGACAGCGCCTGCAGAGCGGGGACCGTCTTTCAGGCAACACTCACATCAATCGGCTACCAACTTGGCGATCGACCGCAGCGGAATCGGCAACCACCCGGGCCGGTGCCGGGACTCGTAGCCGGCCTCGTAGACCGCCTTGTCCAATTCGTAGGCCGCCAAGAACAAGGCCGAGTCACGCGGATCGGCGCCGGACGCATGCGCGTAGCCATCACAGAACGCTGTGCGGTTGCGCTGCACCCACTCTCGAGCGCGCGCGGCAAGTTGCTTGTCGGCCGACTGGTCGACTATCGGCCCGTAGGCGGCGTAGTCGAACGAACGCAGCACGCCCGCCACGTCCCGCAACGGGGAATCCGGTGCGCGACGCTCAGCCAGCGGCTGGCCCGGCTCACCTTCGAAATCGATCAACAGCCAGGACTCCGGTGTGCGCAGCACCTGGCCCAGGTGCAGGTCGCCGTGCACCCGTTGCACGCTGATCGTCTCCTCGGCCAGCTTCTGGAAGCGCTGCTCGATCGTCGGCGCGTACTGCTCGAGCTCAGCGACCGCCGCGACCGCCGACGACAACCGTGCCAGCATCGCGTCGACCGGGAACGGGGCCTGCGACGTGCCAAGGGATTCGGCGAGCCCGGCATGCACCGAGGCGACGGCTTCGCCCAACCGGTAGGACTCTCCGGCGAAGTCGCCGCCGACCTCGTAGGCATACAGGTCGCCCTCCGCGAACAGGTCGCGGACGCTGGCAGTGGCCATCGCCCAGCCCTCCGCCGCGTTCGCCGCGTACTCGGTCGCCATCCCCAGCGGGCAATGGCTGTCGGCGTCGCCGTTGCTGGTCAGCTCGTAGCTGCCGAGTAGCCGGGCCACGTGCGGGTTGCCGGCCCGGCCAAGCACCCGGTTCAGCTCGATATCGGGGTTGACGCCGTTGCTGACCCGGCGGAACACCTTGAGGATGGCGTCCCGATCGAAGATCACGCTGGTGTTGCTCTGCTCGGCCTCCGACACCCGCGGATGGGCCTCCAACGGCAATCTCACGTCCGGCTCCTTGCCGAACGACACGTCGCCGCGGGTGGCTGAGGTGTCGATCAGCGACAGCAGAAACGCCGCGGCGCCCGGGTCGTAGAGGGCGTCGAAACCGATGCGACCAGCGTCCTCGCCGATGGTGGCGACGGTGCTGTACTCGGCGGGCGGCTCGGAATCCCAGCCGACCAGCACCTGGTATCGCTCCGCCGAACCATCGGTATAGCTGACGTCAACCAGAACCAGGTCGAGATCGTCGCGCAGCGTGACGATCAGGCCCGGCTCAGCGGTGGCGAGCTCCCGACTGCGCCCGGCGTACCAGCGCTGCCGGGGTAGCCACTCCAGCCAGGGCAAGTTCATTGCGACTCCCCAGACTCGCACAACTGGAACCAGTAGAACCCATGTCCCGGCAGGGTCAGTAAGTATGGCAGATTCCCGATCCGCGGGAATCTGACCCGCCCCGTCAGTTCGACCGGTGTGTACCCGTTCCAGTGCTGCAGGTTCATTTCGATGGGCTGTGGAAAGCGCGACAGGTTGTTGACGCAGATCACCACGTCATCACCGGTGATGCGGGCATAGGCGAGAACCGACGGGTTCGAGCCGCCCAGCTCTTCGAAGGTCCCGACGGCGAAGGCGTCGTGCCGGCGGCGCACGGCCAACATGGTGCGGGTCCAGTTCAGTAGCGACGTCGAGGTGTCGCGCTGCGCCTCCACGTTGACCGACTGGTAACCGTAGACCGGGTCCTGGCTGGCCGGCAGGTAGAGCCGGCCCGGGTTGGCGGTAGAGAAACCGCCGTTGCGGTCGGGGGTCCACTGCATCGGGGTGCGCACCCCGTCGCGGTCACCCAGCCAGATGACGTCGCCCATCCCGACTTCGTCGCCGTAGTAGAGCACCGGCGAGCCGGGCAGCGACAGCAGCAACGCCGCGAACAGCTGCATCTGGTTCCGGTCGTTGTCCAGCAGCGGAGCCAGCCGCCGGCGAATACCGACGTTGGCCTTCATCCGGGGGTCCTTGGCGTATTCGGAGTACATGTAGTCGCGCTCTTCGTCGCTGACCATCTCCAGCGTCAGCTCGTCGTGGTTGCGCAGGAAGATGCCCCATTGCGCCATGTCCGGGATTTCCGGCGTCTGGCCCAGGATCTCCGAGATCGGGAATCGTGATTCGCGCCGGACCGCCATGAAGATGCGCGGCATCAGCGGAAAGTGAAACGCCATGTGGCATTCGTCGCCGCCGGTGGTTGCATCGCCGAAGTACTCCACGACATCGGCCGGCCACTGGTTTGCTTCGGCGAGCAGCACCCGCCCGGGGAACTCGTCGTCGACCACCTTGCGCACCCGCTTGAGGAAGGCATGGGTCTCGGGCAGGTTCTCGCAGTTGGTGCCGTCGCGTTCGAACAGGTACGGCACGGCGTCCAGTCGGAAGCCGTCGATGCCGAGATCGAGCCAGAAGCGCATGACGTCGATCATCGCCTCCTGCACAGCCGGGTTGTCGTAGTTCAAATCCGGCTGGTGGGAGAAGAATCGGTGCCAGTAGAACTGCCGGCGCACCGGATCGAAGGTCCAGTTGGACTCCTCGGTGTCGATGAAGATCACTCGGGCTTCGGTGTAGCGCTCGCTGGTGTCGCTCCACACATAGAAGTCGCCGTACGGCCCGTCCGGATCGTGTCGGGATGCCTGGAACCACGGATGCGATTCCGACGTGTGGTTCATCACCAGGTCGGTGATCACCCGGATACCGCGCTGATGCGCCGCGTCGAGCAACTTGACGAAGTCGTCGACGGTGCCGAACTCCGGAAGCACCTTGTAGAAGTCGCGGATGTCGTAGCCGCCATCCCGCAGTGGTGAGTCGTAGAACGGCGGCAGCCAGATGCAGTCGATGCCCAGCCAATGCAGATAGTCGATGCGATCGATCAGTCCGCGCAGGTCCCCCGCGCCGTCGGCGTTGCCGTCGTAGAACGCCCGCACCAACACTTCGTAGAAGACCGCGCGCTTGAACCAGGTTGGATCGGGTGGCAGCTCGCGTGCATCGCCGAAGTCGTCAGCATCGGGATGCTCGACTACGCCGGCTTCGACGTGGCTTCCCTCGGCAGGATCATGCTCGATCGTGTCGTCTCTGTCCCTCGTCAAGTCCACGACTTTACACGTACCCGAGGTGCGGCATCGAAAACCATATGCACGCCAAACGAATTGGACGCAGCTTCATAAGCTGCGACGTTGGGTCAGCCCGGCGGACCGTCCGCCAACGTCACGCTGACGGTCCGACCACCCAGCCCGACTTGGACGTTGTCGCCGGGGTGGTGCTGATCGAGGATGGCGGTCAGCGCGGTGGCCGAGTTGACCGGTTGGCCGTTGAGCGAGTTGATCACATCACCGGGGGCGAGTCCCGCCCCGGCGGCTGGGCCGGCCGGAATCACCTGTCGGACGATGGCGCCCGCACCACCAGCGGCGTCGTTGACACCGACGCCAAGGAATGCCGTCGGTCCGATGTGTATCGTCGGCGATCCGCCGCCCTGAATCTGCCCGGCGATCGCCATCGCCTCGTTGATCGGGATCGCGAAACCCTGCCCGCGGCCGAGGTGGTAGTTCTGGGACGCTGCGGTGTTCATGCCGATGACCCGGTTGGCGGAGTTGACGGTCGGTCCACCGGAGTCACCGGGGCGTATCTCCGCGTCGACCTGGATCAACCCGTTGAGCGTCTCGGTGCTGCCGGTCAGGGAGTCGGACGCCGACACGGTCTGGTTCAGCGCGGCTATGCGTCCTTCCACCGCGCTGGGTGTTCCGCCGACACCGCCGGCATTGCCCAGCGAGACGATCGGCTGGCCGACGGCGATCGTGTCGGAGTTCCCGATGTTGGCCGGCTGCAGTCCGCCTCCGGCAAGCTGCAATACCGCGATGTCGTGGCTGCGGTCGTAGCCGATCACCGTTGCCGGAAAAGTCTGACCGCTGCCGATGGACCTCGCGGTCAGGTCGGTAGCGCCGGCGACCACGTGGTTGTTGGTGAGGATCGTGCTGGGACCGATCACAATGCCGGTTCCGGCGCCGATGGCACTCTGGTAGCCGAGCTTGGCGTCGATGTCGACGATCGTCGGGCCCACCTGCGCCACTGCTGCCAGCGAGTCTTGCGGCGCAGGCGGCGTCAACGGTGAGGCGTACGCCGACGTCGTGCCCAGGCCGAGCGCTAGCACCGCCGGCAGACTGAGCAGCCACAAGTACCGCCGTGAGCTACGGCGGGGCGCTTCGCCCATCCCGTTACCTCCTGCATAAGTTCCAGCCCGATTCGGCTTGGAATTGTCGCAACGTCGGGGCCCCTACGCGCGCTTTTGTTCAATACACCGTAACCGGGCTTTGTCCTGCGGGCATCCCGTACCCCCGAGTTTGCCCGCGGCTAGCCCGGTGAACGGCGGCGTGCACACGGGGTCGGACTATACGCGGCCACGTCCCGCCAAATGCGCGCTGACCAGGTCGTTCCCCCGAGCGGCGAGCTGCGTCGCGACCGACAAACCTGTCAGGCGGTAGCGTCGTAACGTCGGGCTGGACGGCCACTCGACGGCAAAGGTGTGTTTCGCATGAGCGTGCTCGATTCGTTTCGGCTGGACGACAAAGTTGTGATCGTGACGGGCGCCTCGTCGGGGCTCGGTGTGTCGTTCGCCCAGGCGTTCGCCGAGGCGGGCGCCGACGTCGTCTTGGGCGCACGCCGCGTCGAGAGACTGGGCGACACCGCCGCGCTCGTCGAATCCGCCGGCCGCAAAGCGCTGACGCTGGCCACCGACGTCAGCGTGCCGGAGCAATGCCAGGCGCTGGTGGACTCGGCGATGCAGACATTCGGCCGGGTCGACATTCTGATCAACAACGCCGGCGTCGGGTCCGCGCACCCGGCTACCCGGGAGACGCCCGAGCAGTTCCGCTCGGTGATCGACGTCAACCTCAACGGGGCTTACTGGTTAGCGCAGGCCAGCGGGCGGGTCATGCGGCCGGGCAGCTCGATCATCAACATCGCCAGCGTCCTGGGAATCACCACCGCCGGTCTTCCGCAGGCGGCCTACAGCGCGAGCAAAGCCGCGATCATCGGACTCACCCGAGATCTCGCGCAGCAGTGGGGCTCCCGAAAAGGCATCCGGGTCAACGCCTTGGCGCCGGGTTTCTTCAAAACCGAGATGACCGACGAATACCCGCCCGAATACCTGGACAGCCAGGCGCATCGTCTGGTCCTGGGTCGCTTGGGCGACGGCCGCGAACTCGCCGCGACCGCGGTATGGCTGGCATCGGCGGCAGGCGGCTATGTCACCGGGCAGACGATCGTCGTCGACGGCGGCCTCACCATTACCTGATTTCTCCGCGGCCTCTAGGCTCAGCGACGTGGTCGACTTCGACCCTAAGGCCCGCTTCGCGCAAGCGCCGGTGGCCCGGCTGGCCACCGTCGCTCCCGACGGCAGGCCGCACCTGGTGCCGGTGGTGTTCGCGCTTCGTGACGATGTCGTCTACACCGCCGTAGACGGCAAGCCCAAGACCACTCAGCGACTGCGCCGGCTGGCCAACATCGAACGCAACCCGCAGGTGAGCCTGCTGGTCGACCACTACGCCGACGACTGGACGCAGCTGTGGTGGGTCCGGATCGACGGCCTCGCTGCGATCCACGACGATGGCAACGCGATGCGCGCCGGGCGTGACCTGCTGCGCGCCAAATATGCCCAGTACCAATCCGTTCCGCTGGACGGTCCGGTGGTTGCGGTCGCGGTCCGGCGCTGGAGCAGCTGGCACGCCTGAGCACGGCCGCCACCGGGAAATCGGTTCACCGCCCGTTCACCCTTGTGCTGCGCGGGCGCTAAGGGAAAAGTGACATACGTCACGATGGCCGCCGGCCCGGCTCGCGGCCTGCAGCAAACCGACGTTGGGCACGAGGAGAGACACCGTCATGGCAGACAAGTCGAATGCTTCCCAAAGTGCTGGAGCCGCGCCCGCCGTGGACGATCCGGCCGCCGTCCGGAACGTGGTGCTGGTAGGGCCGTCCGGCGGCGGGAAGACCACTCTGGTCGATGCCCTGCTCGTTGCCTCCGGTGTGCTGTCCAGACCCGGTTGCATCGCCGACGGCACCACGGTCTGCGACCACGACGAGGCCGAGATCCGCCAGCAACGGTCGGTCAGCCTTGCCCTGGCGTCGCTGGCCCACGACGGCGTCAAGGTCAACCTCGTCGACACCCCCGGGTACGCCGACTTTGTCGGCGAGCTGAGGGCCGGGCTGCGAGCCGCCGACTGCGCTCTTTTCGTGATCGCCGCCAACGAAGACGTCGACGAACCCACCAAGTCCCTCTGGCAGGAGTGCAGCCAAGTCGGGATGCCGCGGGCGGTGGTCATCACCAAACTCGACCACGCCAGGGCCAGCTACCAGAGTGCCCTGTCGGCAGCGCAGAATGCGTTCGGCGACAAGGTTTTACCGCTCTATTTGCCCGCCGGGAACGGGGTGATCGGCCTGCTGTCGCAGACACACTACGAGTACCAGGGTGGCAAGCGGACCACGCACACGCCGGATTCCTCCTACGCCGACCAGATCGAAGAAGCCCGCGGCACGCTGATCGAGGGAATCATCGAGGAGTCCGAGGACGAGTCGCTGATGGAGCGCTATCTGGGCGGCGAAAAGATCGACGAGTCGGTGTTGATCGACGATCTGGAGAAGGCGGTCGCGCGGGCCTCCTTCTTCCCGGTGATCCCGGTCTGCAGCAGCACCGGCGTCGGCACGCTCGAGTTATTGGAGATCGCCACCCGCGGATTCCCGTCACCGCGGGAACATCCACTGCCCGAGGTCTTTACGCCCCAGGGCGCTGAGTACACCAAGGTGGCCTGCGGCTCGGATTCACCGCTGCTGGCCGAGGTGGTGAAGACGACGTCGGACCCCTACGTCGGCAGGCTCAGCCTGGTCCGGGTGTTCGCCGGGACCATCCGGCCCGACACGACAGTTCATGTGTCGGGCCATTTTTCGTCGTTTTACGGCGAGTCAAACGGAGCCAACTCCTCACTGTCCAGCCACGTCGACCACGACGAGGACGAACGCGTCGGCACGCTGTCCTTCCCGCTGGGCAAGCAGCAACGGCCCGCGTCGGTCGTGCTGCCCGGTGACATGTGCGCGATCGGCCGACTGAGCCGGGCGGAAACCGGAGACACGCTCTCGGACAAAGCCCAACCGCTGGTGCTCAAACCGTGGAACATGCCGGAATCGCTGCTGCCGGTGGCCATCCAGGCACACGCCAAGACCGACGAGGACAAGCTATCGGTCGGCCTGGGGCGGTTGGCCGCTGAGGATCCGACGCTGCGGATCGAGCAGAATCCGGAGACGCACCAGGTTGTGCTGTGGTGCATGGGTGAGGCGCATGCGGGCGTGGTAATGGACGCACTGGCGAATCGATACGGCGTCACCGTCGACACCGTCGAGCTTCGGGTGCCGCTGCGAGAAACCTTCGGCGGCAAGTCAAAAGGGCACGGCCGACACGTGAAGCAGTCCGGTGGACACGGTCAGTACGCGGTCTGCGACATCGAGGTGGAACCGCTGCCGGAGGGTTCGGGTTTCGAGTTCGTGGACAAGGTGGTCGGTGGCTCGGTACCGCGGCAGTTCATCCCGAGCGTCGAAAAGGGCGTGCGCGCTCAGATGGAAAAGGGTGTCCACGCTGGTTACCCGGTGGTCGACATCCGGGTCACGCTACTCGACGGCAAGGCACACAGCGTGGACTCCTCGGATTTCGCGTTCCAGATGGCCGGCTCGGTGGCCTTGAAAGAGGCCGCGGCGGCGGCCAAGGTGACGCTGCTCGAGCCAATCGACGAGATCTCGGTGCTGATTCCCGACGATCTCGTCGGGGCGGTGATGAGCGACCTGTCCGGTCGTCGCGGCCGGGTTCTGGGAACCGACACCGCAGGCAACGATCGCACCCTGGTGAAATCCGAAGTGCCGCAACTTGAGTTGACCCGCTACGCGATCGACTTGCGCTCGCTCTCGCATGGGGCGGCCTCGTTCACCCGCTCGTTTGCTCGGTACGAAGCCATGCCGGAATCCGCTGCGGCGCGGGTGAAGTCCGCAGACTGACGCCGCCGATAGCATGATCGTCGTCCTCAACGGGCGACGCTTCGTCGATTCCCGGCAATACCGCGCTCCGCGCTTGCCAACTCACCACTAGCCCGACGCGTTTGAGATCACGTCCTGGGCACTTTTATGTTGCCGACCAGGACAAGTGATGAATGCTTCGCTGAGCTAATTCCGACTCGCGCATTTTATAATCCGTTTGCTGACCCGCGGGTAAGGTACACATTAGAGATACAGCATGTAAGTGCTTCGGGCTTGCATCGTGTCGGAGGGGTGGACACCGTGGGTAGAGCGATTCGATTTGGGTGGCTCGCGGCAGCAATTGCCGGGCTGGCCATGGCGGGATCGGGCGCCCCGGGTGTTGCCGCGATCGCGCCCCCGAGCGCGACCGACAGCGTCGCCTCGATCCAACCGGCGAACGGTGCCGTGGTCGGTGTGGCCCACCCGGTGATCGTCACGTTCACCGGGCCGGTCAGCGACCGGGTGGCCGCCGAGCGGGCGATCAAGATCACCGCACCGAACCACATCACCGGACGGTTCAGTTGGGTCGGTAACAACGTCGTGCAGTGGAAACCGGATGGCTACTGGCCCGCCCACAGCCACGTCGGCGTTCAGGTACATGCCTTATCAACCGGTTTCGACACCGGTGACAAGGTGGTGGGTGTGGCCAGCATTTCCCAACACACATTTACCGTCAGCGTCAACGGCGAGGTGCTGCGCACGATGCCGGCATCGATGGGTAAGCCCACCCGGCCAACACCGATGGGCGACTACACCGCGCTGTCCAAAGAACGTACCGTCGTGATGGATTCGCGGACCATCGGTATCCCGCTCAGCTCGCCGGAGGGCTACAAGATCACCGCCAGTTTCGCCGTTCGTGTCACTTGGAGCGGTGTCTACGTGCACTCGGCGCCCTGGTCGGTGGACTCTCAGGGGTATGCGAACGTCAGCCATGGCTGCATCAACCTCAGCCCGGACAATGCCGAGTGGTACTTCGACACCGTTCACGTCGGTGATCCGATCAACGTGGTGGCGTAAACCATCCCGGTAAGCACCCGCGGGCCAGCTGTGGCGACGGTCACACCCAACCCGTGGAAGACATTGGCGCGCTGCTGAGTTTGCGCCTACAGGTGGCTGCACCGATGACAAGCGGGACGTGCCGCATGGGGGCAGCCAAAGTTGGTGCAGATAACCGCATTTCGCACTAACGTGTATCCGGGAGTAGGGAGATCTGATGACAGCCGAAAAAGCCCGCGCGGTCCGGTTCGACCGTTACGGCGGCCGTGAGGTGCTGTACGTGACCGATATCGATCGGCCGGTCCCAGGTGCCGGCGAAGTACTCGTCGAGGTTCGCGCGGCCGGGATCAATCCTGGTGAGGCGGGTATTCGCAGCGGTGCGCTGGATGCGCAATTCCCCGCCACCTTCCCATCCGGCGAGGGTAGCGACTTGGCCGGTGTCGTCGTCGCGATCGGAGACGGGGTCAACGATTTCGCGGTCGGCGACGGGGTGCTCGGGTTCAGCTTCCAGCGATCCAGCCACGCGACCCACACCGTCGTCCCGACCGGCCAGCTCATCCACAAACCACCGCAGCTGAGCTGGGAGGCGGCGGGCTCGCTCTATGTTGTCGGTGCCACGGCATACGCCGCGGTGCAGTCCGTGGCGCCGCAGCCGGGCGAGACCGTCGCGGTCTCCGCCGCAGCCGGCGGGGTCGGCAGCCTGGTCGTCCAGTTGTTAACTCTGCGCGACGTGCGGGTATTGGGTATCGCGTCCGCGGGCAATGCCGATTGGCTTCGCGCTCACGGTGTGGTGCCGGTCGAATACGGCGACGGGTTGGCCGAACGACTGCGGCAAGCCGCGCCGGACGGCATCGATGCCTTCATCGACCTGTTCGGACCCGACTACGTCCAACTCGCCGTCGACGTCGGCGTGCCGCCCGATCGGGTCGACACCATCATCTCCTTCCAAAAGGCCGCCGAGGTCGGGGCGAAGACCGAGGGGAGCGCCGAGGCTTCCACACCTGCAGTGTTGACCGAAATCGCCAACCTGGTCGCGTCCGGCGACGTCGACTTCGACATCGCGGCAACCTATCCCCTCGACCGGGTGGCTGATGCTTTCGAAGAGCTCGAGCAACGACACACGCACGGCAAGATCGTTCTGCTGCCGCAGGTTTCGTGAGCTCCTAGGACGCGGTTGCCCGCCCGGTCAGGGTGTGCTCGTCGTCGATGCCATTGACGACGCGTAGCGGCTTCTTGCCAATCCGGCTGCGGTAATACGACCAGGGCGGGCGCTGCTCGACCGGCACGCCCACCATCTGGTCGAGCAGGTTGGTCGCATGCAGTGCAGCGGCCACCTGCCGCTGAACACGCCCCAGGTCGCTGAACGCCTTGAACATGTCATCGCAGCCGGCGCCGGCAGCGGCGCTTTCGGAGAGCAGCTCCAGTGCACTGACGAGGGCCGCGCGGACGTCTCCGCAGGCTCGATGGATCTGCCGTTCGGGATTGGGTCGGGCCATTAGCCGCCTCCTCGATCCGCTTGTCTAACAAGAATTTCCATGATCGTCCGGCCGGGAGCCCGACCGGCGAGCGAGCCAGTTCGGCACGCCGATTACGTGCAGGCGCAACCGAAAACGCGTCGAAGACGCTCAGGCGGCCGAAGGAATGCCGCTACCGGATCGGGACGATCTCGAATACGGATGTGGACTGTCACTCGGACTCAATATCGCCCTCACCTCCTCACGGCCAGGACACACGAGGGTGTCGCCAAAGTGCACGCATAACAAGGGATTGGCGCCTGTCGGCGACGCACCCCTGTCGTCGGAGCTTCGGCACTGCACGGCGTATCCGGAGCTAGCCCGGAAGCCACTTGGGCTCAACCCTTAGGTCGGGAAGAGCTGTCCTGACCGGGGGCGTCTCTCGACGTTCGGGGTCAGTGGCCTGTATCCATGCAGACGCCTCACCTACCGAGGTGCTTGCGAATCCATCCTGGCACCGCAATCAGTGCCCGTCAAACATCTTGGCAAAGAATTCGCCGTCATTCCCGACCGTTGACGCAGATCAGCCGCCGCGCAGATGGCCCGGGGCCGTAGGGGACAGACCAATTTCCGTTCGATTCCACCTAGGCTCGACGCTATGACCATCACACTGCAGGAGCGCCGAGTCGCGGCAGCCCTGGACCGGATGTACACCGAGTCGCGCGAACAGATGTCTCAGTTGCGCGCGCAGCGCCCCGACATGTCTCCAGCGAGGACCATCCAGGAGCGCGCCGACGCCATGAGCGAGTTCTACATCCCCGTAACGCCGGAAGCCGGTCGACTGCTCTACTTACTCGTGCGGGCTACCCGTCCCGCCACCATCGTGGAATTCGGTATGTCGTTTGGTATTTCAGCGCTGCATCTGGCGTCGGCGGTCCGCGACAACGGCGCCGGCCGGGTGGTGACCACCGAGCTCAGCGAAACCAAGATCGCCGCCGCAAAGCAGACGTTCAGCGAAACCGGGCTGGACGACTTGATCACTGTGCTGGAAGGAGATGCGCTTTCGACGCTGGCGAACCTGGACGGGCCGGTCGAGTTCGTGCTGCTCGACGGCTGGAAAGAGCTGTACCTGCCGGTGATCAAGCTGCTCGAGGGCCGTCTGACACCCGGAGCGCTCGTCGTCGCCGACAACACGGAAATGGCCGACGCGCGGCCTTACCTCGACTACGTCCGCAACGCCGAGAACGGATACGTGAGCGTCAATTTCGCCGCCCGGGAGAGCGACAGCATGGAAATCAGCGGTTACGCGGGCACCTAGTCACCGCTTGCGCAGCGATTGCTCGAGCCACGGCGTCAGCCATTGAACGCCGTCTTCGGTGAGGTGTACGCCGTCGCTGCGAACCTGGAGGCCGTCGACTTTAGCCGTGTAGACGCCTTGCGGGCACAACTTCTTTTTCAGGTCAAGCATCCTAACGTCTGGACGGGTCTTAATAGTCTTGCCCAACAACGTGTTCCATTCGTCCACCCGGTGCGGGTCGTCCTCGGGGTACAGGCTCCCGTCGGGTCGTTCACCGCGCCTGCTGTATGGCAGATTGGTGACGGTCACCGGCGCACCGCTGAAGCTGAGGATGTCCACCGCCCGCCGTAGCTCACCGGTGATGTAGGAATCGAAGGCCGGGTCACCGATATGGGTCCACTTGCCCTCGTTGACCCGGTCCACGGTTTCCCAGCGACCGACGATCAGCAGCACGGCGTCAGGCTGGTCGATAGCGGTCTGCGACGTCCATCGGTGCGGCCACGATTCGCACTCGTTCTTCTGATCCAGGGTCTGGTCGAGATAGCGGTACGGGCCGCCGCGCACCAAGCTGCAGCCGATGACGGTGTGGTCGATGAATTGAAATCCCGGCGTAGCGGGCAAGAAGTGCATCAGCGTCCAGCCGATCGAGTCACCGAACACCGAGACGGTGAACGGCCGGTTCGGGTCTCGGTGCCCGACGGCGCCGGCGGCTCTGACTCCTTGCGGAGGGGACGGCGATACGACCGCGACCGGCGACACGCCGGGAGGCAAGCTGCTGGCGAGTGGCCCGTTGCCGGTCTTGGGAACGACCGGCACGACCAGCAGCGTCACCGCCGCGGCTGTTACGGCGGTCGCCCCGGCGAGCGGCAGCAGCGGCACCCGCTCCGGGCGCCACTTCCGGACCGGCTGCTCGATCACCCACCACGACACCGTCGACACCGCCAGCGTGGCGGCGCACCTGACCGCGAACAACGACAGCCCGGACCAGCCGGTCCGCTCACCGTTGAGGACCAAGAAGATCGGCCAGTGCCACAGATAGACGCCGTAGGAGATGGTGCCCAGCCACGCCAACGGGCCCCAGGCCAGCACGGCGGCAACGGGACCGCGCTGGTCCAGCGCCACCGGAGCGATCACCAGCACGGCCGCGACAGCGACCGCTGTCAGCAGACCGCTGCGAAACTCGCGAGCACTGCCGGTGGCGTAGTGGGCGGCCGCCGCCAGCACCACCAGGCCGATCACCGGCAGCAGCCGGGCGATCCGTCTGCCCCACCGGGACCGGATCAACGACCATCCGCGGTTCAGCGATTCCCAATCGCGCACGAGCAGCGCCGAGGCCGCCGCACCCACCAGCAGGGCCTGGGCCCGGGTGTCGGTACCGAAGTAGACGCGGTCGCGCGCGGCGTCGGACGCGAGCAGGATCGCGGCCGCGGCAGACGCCAGCGCTCCGAGCGTGGCCAACACGAACACCACCAGCCGGACTCCGCCCAGCGTGGCCCGCCGGTCGCGACGGCGTGCCCGCGCCGCCAGCACTACCGCGACCGTGACGAGCACCAGCGGCCAGACGATGTAGTACTGCTCCTCCACGCCAAGCGACCAGGCGTGCTGCAATGGCGACGGTGGCGCGCCCTGGCTGAAGTAGTCGGTCTTGTCGGCGACGAACATCCAGTTCGCCACCCAGAAAAATGCGGCGACGGCGTCATCGCGTAAACCGGCGACTGCCTCGGGCGAGAATAATTGCCGCCCGACGGCCACGGCCAGCACCATCAGCACCAATGCCGGCAACAACCGTCGGGCGCGGCGAATCCAGAAGTTGGCCAGGTCAATACGGCCGCTGCGGCCCAGTTCGTCAAGCAGCAGCGACGTGATCAGGAAACCGCTGAGCACGAAAAACACGTCGACACCGACGAATCCGCCCGTCATCCCGGGAATGCCGCCGTGGCCGGCGAGCACCAGCGCGACCGCCAGCGCTCGCACGCCGTCCAGCGCGCGGATACCCGGACGGTCATCCGCCCTGCGAGAGGTCAACCGGTTGGCAGGCGGCGGCGCGACCCATCGAGGCCGCCGAGCACAGTGAACCGGCGCGGGGTATGCCCCGGCCGGTTCCATGGTCACCTCTCCACCGCGCCGACCGATTACCCGGTCGGTGGCTTTGTTGCCGCCGATACTTCGGTGCCCCTCCCCGTGCTGATGCAGGCGTTAGTCTAGGTGCGCTCACAGCGCATCAGCGGCAGACACGACGCGGCGGTGTTCGAAATATGCTGCTGCACCGAGCCCTCCGCGGCTTCGGCGTCGACGGCCAATGTAGGTCCATTCGTGGCCGGTATCCGGCGTCACGTCGAATCCGCCTGATACCTTTTCGGCTTCAGAGGCTGGCGAATTCGATGATGCCGCGGATGTTGCGTCCTTCCCGCAGGTCCACGAACGCCGCGTTGATCTGGTCGAGCTCGTAGTGCCGGGTGACCAGCTCGTCGAGTTTCACCATGCCGGCCTGATACATCGACAACAGCTTCGGCACGCTGGTACGCGGATTCATCCCGCCGTACAGCACTCCTTTGAGTTGCTTGGACGAGAGCACCATCTCCTGCAGGATCAGCGGAACCAGGGGCTCACTGTAAGGCGTGATGCCGGTGGCAACGCACGTCCCACCCTTGCGAAGCAGCGCCATCGCCACCGCGATCAAGTCCACGTGCAGAACACCGGGCGTCAAGATGACGCGGTCGGCCATCACGCCGGCGGTGATGTCTTTCACCAACGGGATCGCCTCCTCGGCCGAGGCGACGGCATGGGTAGAGCCGAAGATCTTGGCCGAATCCCGTTTGTACTCAACCGGATCCACCGCGACAACATAGGTTGCGCCGGCCGCACGCGCTCCTTGCAGGGCGTTCATCCCGACACCGCCGGTTCCGATGACGACGACGGTGTCGCCGGGCTCGGTGCCTGCCGAGACCGTCGCCGAGCCCCAGCCGGTGCTGACGCCGCACGACACCAGTGACGCGGCATGGAATGGGATCGCGTCGTCGATCTTGATGACGGACTTCTCCGTTAGCACCGCATATTCCGCGAAGGTGCCGAGTTGACCGTAAGCCATGAGGTTTTCGTCGCCGAGATGCCGGCGACATGTTCCGTCGGTGGGCATCTCCCTCGAGAACAAACTTGCGCCGGCGTCGCAGATATAGCTCTGACCGTTCACACAAAACCGGCAACTGCCGCACGCGGGAATGAACGACATGGCCACGTGATCCCCCGGCTGCACCGTCGTCACGCCGGGCCCGACTTCCTCGACGACACCAGCGCCCTCGTGACCTCCGAGCATCGGGAACCAGTCCGGCTCAGGGATGCCGGTCATGGCCCGCACCTCGGGGGTCGGCAACACGTCGCCGGTAACCAGGTGATCATCGGAGTGGCAGATGCCGGCAACGGCCATGCGGACCAGGACTTCACCGGCCCGTGGCGGGTCGAGGTCGATCTCGCGAATCTCCCAGTTTTCGCCGACCCCCTGCAGCACAGCAGCACGACACTTCATTGCAACCTCCTTGATAGTGGGCCGGCCCGGCTCAGCTGCCGGCCAGCCGCTTGGCGGCCAGTTCCCGGAGGTCGCCGGCCTTGATCTTGGCATTGCCCGTCAGCGAAACCTCGTCCTGGGAAAAGAACAGCACATGGCGCGGCACCTTATAACTTGCCAATCGTTGCCGCAGGAACGCCAGAAGCTGCCCGGTGTCAAGGATCACGTCATCGTGGGGCACGACACAGGAGACCACGACCTCCCCGAGCGTTTGGTGCGGAACGCCCACGGTCTGTGCCAGCTTTACCCCGGAGTGGGCGATCATGGCCTCATCGACCTCGCGTGGCGAGACATTGGCACCGCCCGTCTTGATGATGTCGGTGAGCCTGCCTTGCCAGTAGAGTCGGCCGGACACGTCGAGATAGCCACCGTCGCCAGTGGGGAAAAAGCCCTCGGCGTCGAGTGTCTCGTCGAGTGGAGTGCCGATATAGCCGAGCATGAGTGTGGGCCCCTTGACACTGATCTCGCCCGCCTCGCCCCGCGGAACGACGCTGCCGGTGAGTGGGTCGGTGATCTTAAGCGTCACGCCGGGCAGCGCCACTCCGAAGCTCTCAGCGTGGACCTCGGGCGCAGTGTTAGCGGGGTAACCCGTTGTGATCGTGAATGTTTCGGTGTTGCCGTAGGCGTGGCCCGGCTCGTACCACTCGCCCAAAACGGTGGGATGATGCGCGATCGGCGTCTTGAAGTCTGCGAACTTCACGCTGCTCAAGTCCACCCGTTCCCAGTTGGGTGCACCTTCCAACTGGGCCCACTGGTGCGGCCACGCGAACGGAAAGTTCACCCCCTCGTTCTGCATGAGCTCGAGCGCCTCCGCGGCGTCGAATGTCGATTGCAAAACAAGGGCCCCACCGCTTGCCAGCGTCGAGCCGAGCACCATGGCGAAGTTGCCGGACCAGAAGAACCCGTTGGCGGTCCAGCCTCGAACGCGGTCGTTCGGGCTGAACCCGTACATCCGCCGGAAGCGCCACAGCTGGATGGACACGCCCCGGTGCGCACTGAGGATCCCCTTCGGTTTGCTGGTGGAGCCAGACGAGAAGAACAGCAGGGCGGCATCGCTCGGTAGCACCGACGCCGCAGTCGCTTCGACCAGCTCGCGGGGCTCCCGGTCACCGTGCGCAAGAAACTCATCCCAGACTTCGATCCCCGGCACCGGTTCGCCTATCAGCGCGAACCGGCGCAGAAATGGGTATTTCGCCGATTCCAGCGTGCCCGGCGGCGACATCCCGATCGCCGGTTCCAGCTCGTTCAGAATCGCCGCGAAGTCCTTCGTCAACACCGTGCGCTCGAACAACAACACCGAGATGGCGGAGGCCCGGATCAGGTAATCCAATTCGGGCGGCGTGGAAAACGTGCTCATGGTGACGGCCACGCCGCCGGCGAGCGCCGTACCGAACACTGCGGCAAGCCATTCCGGCCGGTTGGTCATCAGAACGCCGACGCGGGCGTCCTTTCCGAGGCCGCTCCCGCGCAGCGCGCGCGCCACCTCCATCGCGTGTTCCCAAAGTTGTGCATAGGTCCAGCGCGTGACGTCGTCGGCGGGGGTACTCCACACCAACGCCTCGCGTTCGCCGTACATTTGCGTCACTTCCCGCAGGAAGCCCGGCAGCGTGAGCGTGCCCAGCCCGGGCTCGTCCGCGATCGGCGGTCCGGATACGATCGAAAGGCGCTGCGCGAGCGACAAATCCGTCTCGTCGGCCATGGCTACAACGGCAACTCGACCTCGGCTGTGCAACCCACCAGCATCTCTCCGTTCTGGTTGGTCAGGCGCAGCTTTACCTGCACGACAGGCGCACCCCAGGTCGACTCCGGCTGCCTGTCGACGATCTCGGCATCGAAGTAGGTCACGTCGCCCTCGAAGGCGGGCGTGCGGAAGTCGGCCTTGGAGTGGCGCACCAGGCCGTCGTGGCCGGCCCAGTACGCGAGGTAGTCGGTGCACCACGCGCCCATCGTCGCGCCGTAGCCGTAGGCGCGCGCCATCCCGACTTCGCTGGCTCGTTCGGCGTCGATATGCCCGCGCGACGGTCCGACGTAGAGCCCATCGCGCTTGCGCGGATCGACCTTCGCATCTTCTTCGTCGAAGGCGAAATCCTTGCCCCAGCCGGGATCTTGGTAGACCCACGGATCCTCGACGCCGGGCGGCGCAACCCATTGGAACGTGCCCCAGATGTTGAACAGGAACGCCCGGTATTCGGTGGTGAAGCTGGCGATGCTATGCGGGCCGATCACGCGGCGAGGCAGCGTGTCGCCGACCTTCACTTCGTCAAAGCGGGGCGAGACGCCGAAACGGTTGGACTCCAGCCACTCGCGGCGCAGCCTCTCGACCGCCTCGAGTTCGGGTTGCGTCCAATGTTTGATCTCGCCGAGCTGGTTCTCGAACATCCCGCGCTTGATCGCTTCCTCGTAGAGGTAGCGAATCGCAGTGGAACGCTCGCGGGCCACCAGGGTGCCGTACTGGTTGGTGTGGATGGTGTCGCCGCGTGAGAACATCGTCGGGCCCGCGAATTTCGTCTCGGTCACCTTGTAGTCGTGGAACCGACGCTCCTGGAACAGCTTGTCTCCGGGCCGTACAGGACAACCATAGAACCACCACTCCTCACCACCAAAGATCAGGTGGCTGTTGGGAATATGGCCCACGCATGCGGGCGCCGCGCCGTGCCCGTAGTCGAGGGCTACCGCGATGGACTGCGGCGCGATGACCCCGCCGTACTTCGAGTCGCGGGCGTACTGCTCATCCCAGTGCAGCGGATTTGGGTAATCCATGGCCATAACCCAGCGCCGGATATCTGAAGAACTACACGGATCCCACAACTGCCCGCCCCCCACCGGCTTGCCTACGCGGTGATCGACATCGGACAAATCGAGCTGGGCGCTCGACGAGGTGGTCGTCTTCTTAGCCATCATTGCTCCCGTCAGCGATTGACGTCGACAACGATGCGGCCCCGCACCTTGCCGTCCATGAGTTCCCCCGCCGAAGCGATCGACTCCCGCAGTCCGATCTCCCGGGCGATAGAACCCAGCGCCCCGGCGTCCAGATCGCGCGCCAGGCGTTCCCAGGCGGTCATGCGCCGCTGCTTGGGCGCCATCACGCTGTCAATGCCGAGCAGCGAGACGCCGCGCAGAATAAACGGCGCAACAGTCGCCGGGAAATCCATCCCCTGAGCCAGGCCGCATGCGGCAACCGCGCCGCAATACCGCGTCTGCGCACAAGCGTTCACCAGCGTATGGCTGCCGACGGTGTCGACGACGCCCGCCCAACGTTCTTTCTGCAACGGCTTGCCGGCCTCGCTCAACTCAGCGCGGTCCAACACCGTCTGGGCGCCGAGTTGCTGCAGGAACTGCTCTTCTGACGACTTTCCCGTCGCGGCAGCCACTTTGAACCCGGCCGCGGTCAATAAGGCGATCGCGACGGTCCCAACGCCGCCGGTTGCCCCGGTCACCAGGATCTCACCCTGATCCGGAGACACCCCGTGCCGCAGCAGGGCGTCCACACAAAGGCTGGCGGTGTAGCCTGCGGTGCCGATCGCCATCGCTTGATGGGTTGTGAAGGCTGAGGGCAGGGGGATGAGCCAATCGCCGTTGAGGCGGGCACGCTGAGCGAGGCCACCCCAATGCGTCTCGCCCACGCCCCAACCGTTAAGTACCACGTGGTCGCCCTTGCTCCAGTCCGCGTGGCTGCTCTCGGTCACCACACCGGCGAGATCGATACCCGGAACCATCGGAAATTTCCGCACCACAGGCGATTTGCCCGTGATGGCCAGACCATCCTTGTAGTTCAGCGTGGAGTACTCGACGTCGATAGTGACATAGCCATCGGAGCCATCAGGACCCGCAGGCAGCTGGGCCTCATCCAATTCGGTGAGCCCAACCGTCGGCCCCCCCTCGCCCTTTTCGATCAAAACTGCTGAAAACATTTGCGTCTCATCCTTTGCGATCGACGTAAGCTATTGCGAGGCCCTTTACGGCGCGTAGCCCAAGGTGCTCTTGACTTCTAAATACTCGTGGAACCCGAACTCGCTCCACTCTCGACCGTTGCCGCTGTGCTTATAGCCGCCGAACGGCGCGTTCATGTCGAACGCATGATTGATGGTCACCCAGCCTGCCCTGATCTTGCGGGCCACCTCGCGCGCTTTATCGAGGTCGGCCCCGGAGACAAAGCCGGCCAGGCCGTAATTGGTGTCGTTGGCGATGTCCACGGCCTCATCGATGTCGTCATAGCCCAGGATGCACAGCACCGGCCCGAAGATCTCCTCGCGAGCGATCGTCATGTCATTGGTGACATGCGCGAAGACCGTCGGCTTGACGTAGTAACCGGTGTCCAGACCCGCCGGCCGGCCCGGGCCTCCCGCGACCACGCTTGCGCCCTCGTCGACGCCTTGCTGGATCAGGCGCTGCACCTTGTCGAACTGTGCCCTCGACGCCACCGGCCCGATCGCCGTCGGGTCGTCGCTGCCCACCTGGATTTGTTCAGCAGCCGCACGCGCGATCGTAATAGCCTCGTCCATCCGGGAATTCGGGACCAGCATGCGCGACGGCGCGTTACAACTCTGCCCGGAATTGGGCATCATGTTGGCCACGCCGGCACTGACGCCCTCGGCAAAACCACTGTCGTCGAGGACGATGTTGGGGCTCTTACCGCCGAGCTCTTGGGTCACTCGCTTCACCGTCGGCGCGGCATTCGTCGCCACCTCGACACCGGCACGGGTGGATCCGGTGAACGACACCATGTCGATGTCGGGATGGCTCGCCAGGGCCACACCCACGCCCGCGCCGTCGCCGTTGATCAGGTTGAAAACCCCGGCCGGCACGCCCGCGGTATCCAGGATCTCGGCGAATATGTACGGCGAATACGGGGCTACCTCAGACGGTTTCAGGATGACCGTGCAGCCGGTCGCCAACGCCGGGTAGACCTTGACCGCGACCTGGTTGATCGGCCAGTTCCACGGCGTGATCAAACCGCACACGCCGATCGGCTCCTTGGCGATCAGGGTCACCCCTCTTTGTTCCTCGAACGGGAAGTTCTTCAGCGCGTCGATTGCCGCGGTCAGGTGACCGATCCCGAGGAAAACCTGCGGCCCCGCGGCCAGCGACGGCGGCGCGCCGATTTCCTCGGTGACCGCCTCGGCGAGATCACCCGCACGCTTGTGGTATTCGGCGAGGATGGCCTGCAACAAGTCCAAGCGCTGTTCCCGGGTGCTTTGAGACCAGCTGGTGAAGGCTCGCCGGGCGGCATTGACCGCCACGTCGACGTCGGCCGCCGACCCCAGCGAGATTTTCCCGGATACCTGCTCGGTAGCCGGGTTTTCGACGTCGAAAGCATTGGGGCGCACCGGGTCGACCCACTGTCCGTCTATGTAGAACTTCAGGTATTCGCGCATGGCTCCATCCTTTTCTTACTGGGTGCCTTCGGCGTACCAGGTCCGGAATCGGTCGTACTTCGGCATCTCCTCGGAGTTGGCCTTCGGGTCGATGCACACGTGCACTACACCGACTTTGCCACTGGCGTAGGCGCGAGCGATCGCCGGGCCGATCTCTTCTTCCTTCTCGACGTACTCACCGTGGCAACCGAAGCCCTCGGCAACCTTGTCCATCCGGACGTCCTTACTCCAGTGCACACCGGGCTGCGGCGACGGCTGCTCGAAGGTGCGCTTGTACACGCCCACTTCCAGGCCCCACTGGTGGTCGACGCCCACCACGCACACCAGCGGAAGGTTCTGCCGCGCAGCGGTTTCCAACTCGGCAATATGGAAGAGGAACGCCGAATCGCTGGTCAGCAGCATCACCGGGCGCTTGCCACCCTCGGCGACCGAGGCGCCGACGGCGTACGGCAGACCCGTGCCCAGGTGACCGAAATTCTGGTTCCAGATGACGTCGCGCGGTTTGGACTGCGAGTAGGTCCACTGGAAGATCACGGTCGCGCCGCCGTCGCGCACCATGATGCCGTCCTCGAGTTCGTTGAATGCCTTGGTGGCCTCGACGACGTACCGCGCCGGGTGGATCGGCGAGCGTCCGGACGGTGCCGATTCCGCCATGTCCGCAAGCTCTTTCGCATCCTTCTCGATCAGGATCTGCAGTGCGGGCGCGGGTTTCCGCGGAGAATCCTTAAGCGCCTCGACCAGCTGCGGCACGACACCGCGTAAATCGCCAACCAGCGCTACGTCGACCGGACGGTTGACACCGATCGCGGTCGGATCCTGCTCCACGAACACCCATTTGCGGTTCGCATCGTTGCCGGCCCAATGCTGGGTCCGGCCGTAGTGCATCGGCTCACCGAGTTCGGTACCCAGCGCGACGCACAGGTCGGATTCCTCGACTGCCTCGTTGGCGGCCGGTGAGAACAAGTAGGGGAACGTCCGCTCCTGCAGTCCCGGAATGAACGAGGTGCCGCCGGAGGTCTGGATCACCGGGCAGGCCATCAGCTCGGCGAGCTCCTTGACCTGCTGTTGGGTACGAGAGGTGTGCACGGCGTGGCCGACCAGCAGAACCGGGCTCTTGGCCTCGCGGATCAACTTCGCCGCTTCGGCCACCTCACGCTCACCCGCGTTCTGGTTGACCAGCCGATACCGATGCGGCGGCAGCGGATCCGCTACGTCGAGCTCCTCGAGGATGACGTGCGACGGAAACTCGACATAGGCCGGGCCGGGGGTGCCCGACATGGCCCGCCGGATCGCCTCGTGGATGATCTCGTCGGTCTGGTCGGCGTACTCGATCGAGCTGCTGTACTTGACCGACGCCGCGAAAAGAGGCTCCTGCTGGACGAATTGGATGCGCCCGCGCCGGACCCGCCGCTCGGTGATGCGGGCACGCTGGCCGCCGAGGAAGATGACCGGCGAGTTCTCTACGAGTGCGCACTGGATCGCTCCCGCGATGTTGGCCATGCCGGGGCCCAGCGTGCCGATACACAAGCCGGGCTTGCCTGTCATGCGCGACGCCGCCTCGGCCATGAATCCCGCGCTTAGCTCGTGATGGGGTGCGACTACTGACCACCCGCGAGCGTCGGCCTCGGCGAACATGTGCACGAAGTTCGGGTCCGGGATACCGAACAGGGTATTTACGCCCTCGGCCTCGAACAGGTCGAGGATGCGCTTATAGACGGGCACGGGCATGGTCTTCAAACTCCTTAGCGATAGATAACTGTGAGCGGCCTTGACGCCGCAACGTCATTGATTTGAGCAGTCAAACTCAGCTGGGGCACTGAATGTTTCACGACTCGACCGCCAGGCCCAGCGTGTCGAGTATCTCGGCAGTGTGGGCGCCGAGCTCCGGCGCCGGCCCCGCAACACGCCCCGGTGTCTGCGAGAACCAGGTGGGGACGCCCGGGAAGCGCACCGGTCCGTGCGGGGTGTCCACCGTCTCGAACATGCCGACGGCGTTGAGATGCGGATCGTCGAACAGCGCGCCGGGTGTATTCAGTGGCGCGGCCGGTATCTCGAGTTCCCGGAGCAGCTTCAACCACTCCGCGGTGGACCGCTCTTTCATCGTCTCGGCCACTAACCCGTAGACAGTGTCAATCTGGGGTGCACGCTGTTCCAAGGTCGAATACAGCTCACTGGCCCAGCTTGGCCGCACGGCGTCCATGAAAGCGTTCCAGTGCTTGTCGTTGTAGATCAATGCGGCGATGTAGCCGTCACTGGTGCGATATGGACGACGGTTGGGCGCCACGGTACGCGGATACACCGCAGGCCCCAGCGGGGGATCGAACAAGGCGCCATTGGCGTGCTCGACGAGCATGAATGAGGCCATGGTTTCGAACATGGCGACCTCGACTTCCTGTCCCTCCCCAGTGCGCTCGCGGTGAAACAGCGCCATGGTTGTCGCGTACAGTGCGGTCAGCCCAGCGACCTTGTCGGCCATGATGGTGCCGACGTAGTCGGCCTCGCCGGTCAATTGTTGTTGTACCGCAGGCAATCCGCATTCGGCCTGGATCGTGTCGTCGTAGGCGGGGCGGTCGCGATCGGGTCCGCGTCGTCCATAGCCGTAGCAATTGGTGTAGATGACAGCGGGATTGATCGCGGTGACGTCGTCGTAGCTGAAGCCGAGCTTGGTGATGGCTTTGGCGCGCATCGAGTGGATGAACACGTCGGCGGTCTCAATCAGAGCGCGCAACGCACACGTCCCGGCATCGGTTTGCAGGTCCAGCACAACGCTGCGCTTGCCGCGGTTGACGTTGACGAAGACGCCGCTCATTCCCGGTGCGGGACCGACTGAGATGTAGCGGGTGTTATCGCCCTGTGGCGGTTCGACTTTGATCACGTCGGCGCCCATATCGGCCATGATCTGCGTGCAGTACGGTCCCATCACCATTGCCGTGAGGTCGATTACCCGCACCCCGGCCAGCGGTCCCGTGCTGGTCCGATCAGCCACGGAGTACGCCTCGATCGCTGGAACGGTGCGCGAGTCCGAAGCTGTAGCGTATGTGCTGGTCATGACCGTCAGGAACGACCGGAAAAACGAGCGGTGCCTGGATGTTTCGAATCGAGTCGAGATGCTCATCCACGTCCTCGACCGTCCACCCCGGCCGATGCACGCCAGGGCTTTCGGCGATGACGGCCCGCGCCACCCGACCCGCCAGCGCGATGAACACCTCCCCGGTGACCGAACATCTTTCGTGTGCAAGCCACCCCACTACCGGCGCAACGAGCTCCGGGTCCATCGGTGGGTAGGCCGAGGTGTCGATGCCGGCGGCCATTCTCGTCACAGCGGCCGGCACGATCACGTTGCACTTCACGCCGTCGGCGGCACCTTCAAGCGCCGCGACATTAGACAATCCAATCACGCCGGCCTTGGCGGCCGCGTAGTTGGCCACGTCGTGGTTGCCGTACAAGCCGCCAATCGACGACGTGAGCACCATGCGTCCGTAACCGGCCGCGGACATAATCGGAAATGCCGGCCGCACAACGTTGAACGCGCCGCGCAGGTGCACGTCGAGCACGGCGTCGAAATCTTCGTAGCTCATCTCTTTCAGGGACCCGCGACGGACGTTGCCGGCGTTGTGTACCAGGATGTCTAGGCGACGGTAGTGTTCGAGCGCGGTCCGCACGATCGCATCGCCGCCTTCAGGGGTGATCACCGACTCGGTACAGGCGACGGCTTGTCCTCCGGCCGCTGTGATCTCACTGACCACACACTCGGCGGGCCCGGAGTCCACGCCCTCGCCATCGAGGCTGCCGCCTGGGTCGTTGACCACGATCTTCGCTCCGCGCGATGCGAGCAAGATGGCGTAGGAGCGGCCGAGCCCTCGTCCGCCCCCAGTGACGATCGCCACCCTGCCGTCAAACCTCAAGTTAGCCATCTATGTTCCGAGGTCCAGACCGTCCAGGTCGCCTTTTGCGCGCCATTCCTTGAGCAAATCGTCGAACACGTAGAAGCCCGGCATGTAGGGATCGCCGATCGCCGAGCGGATGCCCTCGCCGCCACCGCCGCCCTCATTGTTGTAATAGCCGGGCGTGCAGGAGACCGCGAATTCCGAGGTGTCTATCGAGGAGTCGCGGATCGTTTTGACCCAGGCTTCTTGGGCTTCCTGGCTCGGCTCGACGGTGGTCGCGCGGCGCGCTATCGCTTCAGAAATGATGTAGGCAATGTGTTCGGCCTGCTGTTCGAGCATCGCGGTGGTGTTCCCTGCCACACCGCCCTGGATGAAGCCGGTGAAGAACTGGTTGGGGAAGCCTCGGCTGGTCATCCCATGGAGTGATTTGTAGCTGTCACGCCAGTGATCGAACAGCGACAGGCCATCACGGCCTTCGATCACGTCGACTGCGTACCGACGCTTGATATCAGTTGTGATTTCGAAACCGCTGGCGAAGATGACGCAGTCGACTTCGTACTCAACCCCGTTGGCGACAATCCCCTTCTCGGTGAGTCGTTCCACGCCTTTGGATTCCGAAACGTCAACCAGCGTGACGTTCGGGCGATTGAACGTCGGCAGGTATTCGTCATTGCTGCAGGGCCGCTTGCACATGAACCGGTAGTACGGTTTGAGCGCTTCGGCGGCCTCCGGGTCGTCGACAAGCTCCTCGACGCGCCGACGCAACCGCTCCATGACCTTGTAGTCCTCTTCTTCGCGGAAGGTCATGATCTGCTCGATGGACAGTGCCGCGGGATCGTCGGTGGCCGCGATACGGGCGGTCAGGTTGCGCCCGAGTTCGGTCCAGAAATCACACACCATGTCGGGCTCGTCGAACACCGCGCCTTCACCCAACGGCGACCAGCGGTGGAAGTTGCGCTTGCGTTGCTCCTGCCAGCCCGGCTGCAGTGACGCCGCCCACTGCGGGTCCGTCGGCTCGTTGCCCCGTACGTCCACCGATGAGGGAGTGCGCTGAAAGACGTAGAGGTGCTTGGCGTCTCGGCCCAAGTGTGGAACTAGCTGCACCCCGGTTGCACCAGTACCGACGAGCGCCACACGTTTGTCACGAAGCTTGTGCAATCCGCCGTTGGAATCGCCACCCGTGTAGTCGTAATCCCAGCGAGCGGAGTGGAACATATGTCCGTTGAAGTCCTTAAGACCGCGGATGCCGGGCAGCTTCGGCCGATTGAACGAGCCCTGTGCCATCACCACGAACCGAGCACGAATGTCGTCACCACGGTTGGTACTCAACCGCCAGCGCCTGATCGTCTCATCCCAGCGCGTGGCATGAACCTGGGTGGAGAAGATGGCGCCGTCGTAGAGTCCGAAATGCTTTGCGATACGGCGACAGTGCTCATAGATCTCGGAACCGTCGGCGAACTTCTTGGAGGGAACGTATTTGAGTTCCTCCAGCATCGGGATGTAGCAGTAGGCGTCATTGTCACACTGGATTCCCGGGAAACGATTCCAATACCAGACGCCGCCGAAGTCACCGCCCATTTCGATGACGTGCACGTCTTCGACGCCGGACTTCTTGAGGTACGCGCCCGCCAGCAGCCCGGTGATGCCACCGCCGAGCACCGCGACGTCGATGTTCGCGTCGATAGGGGTGCGCGGCGTCACCGGCGTGTGCGGATCGACCTCGGCGAACTCCGCGAAGTCGTCCTTGAGTTCCAAGTACTGTTTCGAGCCCTCTGGACGCAGCCGCTTATCACGCTCAACTAAGTACTTCTCGCGCAGCGCGTCGATATCGATGCCGTCCGGCGTCTGCGTCGGGCCGCATGTCTCGAACATTGTCATCTATCTCAAAGCTCCTGCGGTTCGCCGGTACCCATGTACTTCGACAGTTGGTGATGGAGGTTAACCGTGCTGCGTTCCATGTAGGGGTTGGGCTTGGTCCCGGTGAAGCCAAGCGATTTCATGCCTTGCTGTACGGCGGCCATATTCGAGAAATCCTGCGGGAAGACGGTTCGCCAGTCGGGATCGTCGGCCTCCAGGTATGCCCACTCGGTCTGCGGCTCTTGGCCTTCGGGGTAAAGCTCGTAGCAGGCCGCTTCGAAGATGCAACTGTTGGGGTCGTAGCCGTTCGGTCGCGCGCTGTAGCACAGCGCGGTCGTCAAGCCCTGGCCGATCTGAAAGTTCGGGAAAATCTGCCAGGCGGTCCCGCTTTGGGCCAACTGCTCGGGATCGATGGTCGGCCAGATCACCCCGCGGGCCGCGTCGTCGCTGCGCGCAGTGGAGAGCCAATGGCTGAGCACCTGGTCGGCCGGAGTGTTCTCCGGCAGCTCATCCGCCAGCCGCTTCGCGGCATCCACCAGAGTTTTCGTGGTGGTGGCGTTGGTTTCCTCCAACGTATAGACCTGCATCTCCGCCGTCGAGATCCGCGGATCTCCCGACCCGAGCCGGATCTTCGACTTCGTCTCCGCCAGGTCTTTCGGCGCGTCGTAACCGATGTTGCTGTGCTTCCCCTGCGCCTTCGCCCAGCCGCGGAACGTGCCGAACTTGTTGAACTGCGGATGCGTGGTGGCGACGTGGTAGGTCTCGTTGAACGCCTCGATCGCGACCTTCCAATTGCAATGGAAGGTCAGCCATTTGCGCCATTTGACCCGCATGTTCTGCAGTCCGAACGGCTCGAGCATGGTCGCGGCCGGTTCGAGATAGTCACGCAGCGGCTCGCAGTCCGGATCCAGGTTGATCCAGACCCAGCCGCCCCAGGTGTCGACATGCACCGGGGCCAGGTGGGTGTTCTGCGGCGTCAGCGAGCCTTGCCAGTCCTGCTGCTCGGGGATGTGCGTGCAGCTGCCGTCCAGGCCGTAGGTCCAGCCGTGAAATCCGCACACGAACGACTTCTTGTGGCCGCACGCGTTTTTCGCGCGATCCGGCACGTCCACCAAGCGGCGGCCGCGGTGCACACACACGTTGTGATGGGCGTTGAACGTCTCTGGTCCGGTGCGCACGACAATCACCGAGTCGTCGAGGATGTCGTAGGTCAGGAAGCTGCCGACTTTCGGCAGGTCTTCGACCCGGCCGACTTGCTGCCACACTTTGCGCCACAACCTGTCCCGCTCGGCGCGGGCGTAGTCCTCGGAAAGGTAGGCCTCGACGCCGATAGTCGCCGGAACGGAAAGCTCTTCGGCCGCTTCGACTTCGATGTCGGTCATCACATGCTCCTTATCGCTGCTCGGAAGGAGTCGTCTTTGAGGAAAAGCGAGGTGTTGTCGCCGTCCAGATGCGTCCATTTGAGGTCGAGGCCGCCGTCCACCAGGAGTGTCTGCCCGGTGATGTAGCTGGACAGGTCGGACAGCAGGAACAGAATGGCGCCGGCGATCTCCTCGGGGCGGCCGCGCCGGCCCATCGCGATGGCACGACGATCACGCTCGGCATCTTCGTCGACGTAGGTGCGCGAGGCCGGCGTCGCGGTCACCCCGGGGGCTACGGCGTTGACCCTGATTTCGTCGAGCGCCAATTCGACGGCCATGGTGCGGGTCATCGCCGCGATCGCTGCCTTGGCGGTGCCGTAGCCGATGTGGAACGGCGCGGTGTTCATCCCGCTGATCGAGGAGATGGACACGATCGACCCGTGCCGCTTGCGGGCCTTCAACTCCGCGGCCACCGCCTGGCTCATGAAAAACGTGGTCTCGAGGTTTTGGGTGAACAGGTCGCGCCAGTCGACGCGGGTTACCCGGGTCGACGGCATCCAGGTTTCCGGTGCCGCCCCACCGGCCACGTTGACTAGCCCGTGCAGTTCACCGTCGGCCTGCACCGCCTGCTCGATCGCGGTGGCCACGCCATCCTCGGTTGCGACGTCGGCGGCCACCGGGACGATCGACAGTCCGCCCTCGATCAGCGGTGCAACATGGTCGTCGAGGTTTTCTTTGGACCGGCTCACCGCGATGACGGTCGCCCCGGCCTCGGCGACCATGCGGGTCACGGTGGTGCCGATGCCGCCGCCCGCGGCGCCGGCCACCACGACCACGCGACGCTCGAGACTGAGCGGGTTATCAACCATTACGAGTATTTGTCCGGACAAGATAGCAAGATGCGCATAATTGAGAATATGATTCTCTGCGAATGGCTGAGCGTCAAGTGGTGCCCGTCTGGCTGTCTCTTCCTATTGTCTGGACCAGGCTAGGTTGCTAACGTCACCGCCTGACACCGCCGTGACGCAACGGCCCCGGAGGTCATCACCGATGTTGCTGCAAGAAGGACGCTCCGGCGTAGCGCCGTCACCGAGCGTCGCCGACGGCTGGCAGTTGGAGCGGCTGACCCCGCCGAGTCGGCTGTTCGGTGCCAACGGCTTGCGGACCGGCCCGGACGGCCGAATCTACATCGCGCAGGTGACCGGCAGCCAGATCAGCGCCCTTGACATCGAGACCGGCCGACTGGAAACCATCAGCGCCAAAGGCGGCGACATCATCGCCCCCGATGACGTGGCCTTCGACCCGCGGGGCGATCTGTATGCCACCGAGGTGATGGATGGTCGGGTCAGCGTGCGCGGCACCGACGGCCGCACCCGGGTGCTACGCGGGGACGTCCCGGCCGCCAACGGCATCACCGTGCACCAGGGTCGGCTGTTCATCGGCGAATGTCGCGAGGGTGGAAGGCTTCTCGAGCTCGACCTGAACGGCGGCGAGCCGCGGGTCCTGCTGGAGAACGTCCCGTCGCCCAACGCGATGGAGGTCGGCCCGGACGGCTTGCTGTACTTCCCGGTGATGGGCGCCAATGAGATCTGGCGGATCGACCTCGACGGCGGTACGCCCGAAACGGTCGCTTCCGGGCTCGGTGTGCCCGATTCGGTGAAGTTCGATTCCGCGGGCCGCATCGTCTCGACCCAGGTGCACAGCGGCCAGGTGTTGCGCATCGATCCGCGCACCGGCCGGCAGACGGTGCTGGCCGATGTCAGCCCCGGCCTGGACAATTCGACCTTCGTCGGAGATCGGCTGTTCGTCTCGAATTTCACCGGAGAAATCACCGAGATCCTCGACGGCGGCCAGACCCGACCCGTGTTGCCGGGCGGGCTGAACTGGCCACTGGATCTGGCCGTCGGCGCCGACGGCAACCTCTATGTCGCCGACGGCACCTACTTCTATGTTCTGCGACCTGATCACACGTTGCAGACCGTGGGCATGCTGTTCAGCCCGGGCTACCCGGGCTTCCTGCGCGGTGTGGCCGCGGCCGGGCCCGGCGAGTTTGTCGTCACCACGTCGGGCGGTCAGGTTGCGCGCTATCGGCCCGGCAGTTGCGAAAGCGACGTCCTCGCAGACGGATTCGACCAACTCTACGGGGTGGCGATCGCCACCGACGGCACGGTCGCGGCCGCCGAGCTCGGGGCAGGTCGCGTGGTGTCGATCCGCAGCGGACGGGTCGAGGTGATCGCCTCCGGACTGGAGGATCCTGTCGGGGTGGCAGTGGCACCCGACGGCGGTTGGCTGATCTCGGAAGCGGGCGCCGGCCGGGTGGTCAAGCCGGCCGGCGCCGACGGCCAAACCGTGGTGGACGGATTGGGCCGGCCGCAAGGCATCCTGGCGCGCGGACGGCAGTTGTTTGTCGTCGACGCCGACGCCAAGGCGTTGATCGCCGTTGACCTGGAGGATGGGACACGGCACACCATCGCCGCCGGATTGCCGCTCGGCGCCGCGCCCGGCGTGGTGCCCAAGCCGCTCAAGGGCATGCCGCCGTTCTCCGGGCCGCAGGGACCGTTCGCCGGCATCGCCGCCGGGCCCGACGGCACCCTCTACGTTTCGGCCGACGCCGACGGCAGCGTGCTGGCATGCCGGCAAGACCGTAGAGAAGTTAGTCATGGCTGACACCCAGGCAACCGACCACCGCTACCTGCAGGTCGCGCGAGCACTGCGCAAGGAGATCGTCGACGGAGTGTACCCGGTCGGATCGCAGCTCCCCACCGAACACCAACTGTGCGAGCGCTTTTCGGTCAGCCGGTACACCGTCAGGGAAGCGCTGCGCCGACTGCGCGACGACAACCTGGTGGCGTCGCGACCGCGGGCCGGCACGCTGGTGGTTCCACGGCCGTCGTCGGACTCCTACGTTCAGGACGTCGTCTCGATCAACGACCTGTTGGCCTTCGCTACCGGCGCGCAATTCGCGATCGAATCCACCGCGATGGCCGTCGTCGACGACGAGCTGGCAACCCGGACCGGCCTGGGCAAGGGCGAAGAGTGGTTGGCCGTGCGTGGTTTTCGGCAGATCGAGGGCGCGGAGTTTCCGGTCTGCCGGACCGAGTACTACATCAATCGGACGTTCGCGGCGGTGGGCCGACTGTTGCCGCGACACACCGGCCCGATCTTCCCGCTGATCGAAGACCTCTTCGGGTTGAGCATCGTCGAGGTTCGCCAGGAGATCGCCGCAGTGCTGGTCTTGCCGGCATTGGCCGGCCAACTCAGCGTCGAGGTGGGCAGCCCAGCGCTGGAAGTGCACCGCACCTACTGCACGTCGGACGGCGAGGCCGCCCAGGTGACGATCAATACGCATCCCGCGGCGCGTTTCCGTCACTCGATGACGATGCGACGGGTCCGCGGCTAATCTCGACATAAAATAGGCTGCGAAATAAGCATGTCGAACACCAAACTGATCGGCGGACGCAGGGTCCGCTGGGACGACGAGCGGGCCGCCGAAGCCTATGCACGCGGGTGGTGGGTGCGTGGCACGCTGGCTGACGCGTTGGCCGAAGCCGCGCAGCGCACACCGCAGCGAATCGTGCTGATCGACGGTGAATACCAGTTGGACTGCCAAAGTCTGCACGACCAGGCGGCCGCTTTGGCGCAGGCGCTGCTGGCCCGGATACCGATCGGCAGCGTGGTGTCGTTCATGCTGCCCAATTGGCATGAAGCCACGGTGATTTACCTGGCGGCGACGATGGCCGGTATGGTGATAAACCCAATCCTGCCGTCGCTGCGAGATCGCGAGTTGCTGTTCATTCTCAACGACGCGAACACCCGGATGATATTCGTGCCATCGGTTTTCGGGCGTCACGATTACGCGTCAATGCTGACCCGGGTCGTCGCCCAGCTGGATACCCCGCCCGAGGTCGTCGTCGTACGCGGCGGCACGCCGTTGCCTGCGGCCGACACCGCGACAGTAGGGCTGCCGACGCTGGACCCGGATGCGGTGCGCATGATCCTCTACACCTCTGGCACGACGGGTCGACCGAAAGCCGTCCTGCACAGCCATAACTCGATGAATGCACTGATCTGCCAGCTGCGCGACCACTGGCAGGTGCGACCCGGTGACCGGTTTCTGGTGCCGTCACCGATCGCACACATCGGCGGCTCGATCTATGCGTTCGAATGCCCGCTGCTGCTGGGCACGGCCGCCGTGCTGATGGACCGCTGGAACGCCGACGAGGCCGTCCAGATCATCCGGGCCAACCGCTGCACTCACATCGCCGGAGCGACACCGTTCCTCGAGCAGCTGCTCACCGCCGCCGAGGTGGCCGGTACCCGGCTGTCGGAGCTGAAGCTGTTCGTCTGCGGCGGTGCATCAGTGTCGCCGTCGTTGATCCGCAGAGCGGCAAGCTATTTCGAGCGGGCCGCCGTCACCCGGGTGTACGGCTCGACCGAGGTCCCGGTGACGACGGTCGGCGCCCCACTGGACCCCGACCATGCCGCGGACACCGATGGCCGCGCCGGGTTCGCGCAGATCAGCCTCCGCGGCGCGGCCGGCGAAATTCACGCGCGCGGCCCACAGATGCTGGTCGGCTACCTCCACCCCGAGGACGAAGCGGATTCGTTCGACGCCTACGGGTATTTCCGCACCGGTGATCTGGCCCGCTGGGTCGATGATGACTATGTCGTCGTCACAGGGCGCGCCAAAGACGTCATCATCCGCAACGGCGAGAACATCGCGCCCAAGGAGATCGAGGACATTCTCATCGGCCATCCCGGCGTCGCGGAGATCGCCATTGTCGGTCTACCCGACGCCCGCACCGGGGAGCGGGCCTGTGCCGTGATCGTGCCCGCGGGCCAGCCGCAGCCCGACGTCGCGAGCCTGCGGAGTTTTCTACAGGCTCAAGGGGTGGCCACCTTCAAAGCCCCTGAGCAAGTGGTGATCTGGGAACAACTGCCGAGAAACGATGCCGGGAAGGTGCTCAAGCACCAAATCCAGGCAACCCTGACAGAGACGGACGGATGACATGCAAGTAGCGATCGTGACCGGCGCGACCGGCGGTATCGGGTTCGGATGCGCGACCAAGCTCGCCGAGATGGGCATGGCGGTGCTGGCCACGGGTCGCAATGAACAACGGTTGGCCGAATTAGCCGCAGCCATCGAAGATTCCGACCGCATCGCGACGGTGGCGCTGGACCTGACCGACGACGACGGGCCGAGCCGGATCGTGGCGGCCGCGGTCGAACGTTGGGGGCGGATCGACTTTTTGATCAACAACGCCGGGGTGGGCAATCCGACGCCGTTGCATGGAACCGACGACGAGACGCTGGATTACTTCCTCAACGTGATGTTGCGTGCGCCGTTTCGGCTCGCGCGTGATGTCCTGCCCCACATGCAGCCCGGGTCGGCCATCATCAACATCACGTCGACGTTCGCCGTGGTGGGCGGTCTGCGCGGTGGGCCCTATTCCGCGGCCAAAGGCGGTTTGACAGCGCTGACCACCCACATCGCCTGCCAATACGGATCGCACGGCATCCGCTGCAACGCCGTCGCTCCCGGAGTGATCCAGACACCAATGACCGAAGACCGCTTACAGGATCCCCGATTCCGCCGGATGCAGGTCGAGATGACCCCGCATCAACGGCTGGGCACGGTCGACGATGTGGCAAGCACCGTCGCGTTCTTGTGTTCGCCGGGCGGCAGTTTCATCAACGGACAGACGATCGTGGTCGACGGTGGATGGAGCTCGACGAAGTACCTGTCGAAGTTCGCCTTGACGTCGGAGTGGACGGCACAGTGAACCTGTTTGCGCTGCTGGATCAGGCTGCGCAGCGCTTCCCCGATCACGGGGCGGTCTACCACGGCCGGCGGCGGTGCTGCACCTGGCGAGAGCTGCGCGACCGCGTGTTGCGTCTCGCGGGCTCGATCCGCGAGCAGTGTCCCGCCGGCGCGCGGATCGCGGTCGCCAGCGAGAACCGTCCGGAGGTCGTCGAGCTGCTGTTCGGAATTTGGGCCGCGGAATGCGTGGCTGTTCCGATCAACTACAAGCTGCATCCCCGTGAGATGACGCAGATCCTCGACGATGCGGACGTCTCCCAAGTCTTCGCGTCGGCGGCGGTCGCCGCTCAGCTGGAGTGTGACTATCCAGTGGAAAGCGTTGAAGCAGAACAGTACTCACATCGCCTTGCCGCCGAGGCTGTCGCTGCGCCATGTACCGACCCGTCGACGTTGGCCTGGCTGTTCTACACCAGCGGTACCACGGGCAGGTCGAAAGGCGCCATGCTCACCCATCGCAACCTGATGGCGATGACGACCGCCCACCTCGCTGACATCGACGCGCCCGGCGAAGGGTGCAGCCTGGTGCACGCCGCGCCGATGTCGCACGGCTCGGGCCTCTACATCCCGGCCTATGTCCTGCGCGCCGCCCGCCAAATCATCCCGGAACGCGGCGGATTCGATCCGGAAGACTTCCTGGACCTGTGCGAGCACCATCCGGGTTGCAGCGCCTTCCTCGCGCCGACGATGGTGCAGCGCGTTATCGAGACGGGCCGCCCGCGTCCGAGCCAATTGCGGACCATCGTCTACGGCGGTGGCCCGATGTACGTGGCGAGCATCAAGAAGGCGCTGACGGCGTTCGGGCCGGTGTTCGCCCAGATTTACGGCCAAGGCGAGTCGCCGATGACCATCACCGGCTTGCGCCGCGCCGACCACGAAGCGGCCGACGACGCGGTGCTGGGTTCGGTCGGCTACCCGCGTTCAGGCATGGAGGTCGCGGTACTGCGTGAGGACCGCACTCCGGCGGCCGTAGGAGAGATCGGTGAGATCGTCTGCCGCGGTGACGTTGTCATGTGCGGCTATTGGCACAACCCGGCCGCGACCGACGAGACGCTGCGCGACGGCTGGCTGCGCACCGGCGATATGGGTTCATTTGATGCCCACGGCTACCTGACACTGCACGACCGTTCGAAGGATGTCGTGATCAGCGGTGGCACCAACATTTATCCCCGCGAGGTGGAGGAAGTGCTGCTCGAGCATCCCGGGGTGTCGGAGGCATGCGTGGTCGGTGCACCGGACGCTGAGTGGGGTGAGGTGGTCGTCGCATTCATCGTCGGCGCGGCTGACCCCGGTGAACTCGACGCGCACCTATTGCAGCGGATCGCCCGCTTCAAGCGTCCGAAGCGGTACCTGGCCGTGGACCAGCTGCCGAAGAACAGCTACGGCAAGGTGTTGAAGCGGGATTTGCGTCGGCAATTGACCTGATCGCTAGGGACTTTCGAAGTGGCTGCGGATGCCGGCCAGCATCGCGATGTGCGCGTTGACAGCTTCACGTTGAGTCATCGCGGCGAGTGGACGGGGAGCCGCAATCCGTAACCGCTCGGTGAGACGGGTACCCGAGTCGATCGGCTCGAATGTCACGGTGCCGTTCAGTCGTACCCGCGGGAACTGACGCGCCTCGGTGATCACGTCGCCGTGAATCGGGACCTGCAGCCGTGCCACGTACGTTATCCCGATCGCGAACGGACCCAGCGGGATTCGGTCGCGGACCCGATAGGTCTGCTGGTAGCCGTCAGCGGTTTGGCTGCGCTCGGTAGTCTGCACCGAAACGACCAGCGGGTGCACGACTTTGATGTTGTCGAGATCCACGTAAAAGTCCTGAACCTGGTCGGGTGGCGCGGGTATCTCTTCGGTCAGCGTCCGCGTGGCGTGGGCGATCCAGAAACTCATAGTGGTCGACCTCAGCGGCCGCGGTTAAGGGACTCGAGAAACCCAGTGATGCGGTCGCGTGTTTCCTCCGAGATCCAGCTGGCCCGGACGCTGGCATCCGTTGTGGCACCGGCAGCGATCGCGGCGCGAGCCGGCTGGTGCAGCTGCCGTTTGGTGGCCGCGTACGCAGCCGGGGAGTACTGACCGAGTTCACCCGCGGCCGCCAGCGCACGGGGAATCAGCGCGTCGCCCGGGACGACCGTGTCCACCCATCCGCGGGCCAACGCGGTGTCGGCGTCAATCGTCTTGGCCTGCAGCGCCGCTCGCGGCGCCGAGATACCCATCGCAAAACGACATATCTCGAGCGCCGCCACCGGGAACGGGACGCCGACTGCGAGTTCGGTCAGGCCGATCGTCCCGCCCGACATCACCCGCAGGTCGGCACACATGGCCAGTACGCATCCGCCGGCAATCGCGTGCCCGTTGATCGCGGCGACCACCGGCGCCGGGTGGTCGAAGATCGCCAGAAAAGCCTCGGACAGCGCGGTCACGAAACGCTCGGCGTACTCCGCGCCGCCGTCGATGAGAGCACGCAGATCGACACCGGCCGAGAAGGCCCGACCGGCGCCGGTGATGACGACCGGCCCCTCGACGCTTCGCATCGAGGCGATGATGACCTCCAGCAAGTCCAGGTCGAGGGCATTCACCGGCGCATTGTCGAATCGGACGATCGTCACTCCGTCGGCCGTCTCCAGATCAGTCACGCATCCTCCGTTCTGCGGTATAGCAGTAACTTACGGCCGGCTTACACGACGGCGGCGCGAGAACGGCCATCCGGGGGGTCGCGCAGTTTTCAAAAACGCGTGTGAGCCGCAGCGCAAGGCTTCAGCAAGGGCCATGTCAGATTCTGGTTTTCGACCCA
>DASQRI010000480.1:0-5918 GCA_035642975.1 Mycobacterium sp. | reverse complement strand
CTTCGTTTTCATGGGTTCAGCGTGCGTAGCGGCGACGCTCGGCACGAGAGACCCGTTTATCCTCGGACTGGCGATCCCTGGCAGGGCGGCCCCGGGCGGGCCAGGATAGCGGAATGGATCGGGACGCGTTGGCCGACTTCCTGCGGGGCCGACGGGAGGCTCTGTCACCTGGCGACATTGGGTTGACGGTGGGTCCGCGCCGGCGGGCACCCGGCCTGCGCCGCGAAGAGGTCGCGCAGCTGACCGGCATGTCGGTGGACTACTACAGCCGGCTGGAGCAGCGCCGCGGGCCGCAGCCGTCGACGCAGATGCTGGCGGCGCTGGCCCGCACACTGCGGCTCGGGCTCGACGAGCGTGACCACTTGTTCCGCCTCGCCGGTCACCCCGCACCCGAGCGCACGGCATCGTCGACGTTCGTGCGGCCTGCCCTGATCCACGTGCTCGATCAGCTCGACGACTGTGCCGCATTCGTGTGCTCCGACCTCGAAGTGTTGCTTGCGCAGAATCGGCTGTCGGTGCTGTTGACGGGTGATCTGGTGGGTAGCGGCGTTCAGGACAGCATGGCGTGGAAATGGTTTTTAGGCGGCGGATATCTCGAGTTGGTTCCGCCGGAGGACCGCGACCACCAGGCGCGAGTCCGGGTGGCGGCCCTGCGGGCCGCCTGGTCGCGCCGCCGCGGCGACGCCGACGTGGATACCCTTGTGAACGAATTGCTCACGCGCAGTGAAGAATTCCGGCAGCTCTGGGATTGCCATGAGGTGGGAATCCCGCCAGACGATCACAAGACGTTCATCCATCCGCGCGTCGGCCCAATTACCGTCGACTGCGAGATCCTGGCCACCGCCGACGGGAACCAGCGGCTGATCATCCTCAGCGCGCCCCCTTCGTCGGAGTCCTACGGCAAGCTCAAGCTTCTCGACGTCCTCGGCGAGCAGGAGGTCGGCGCATGAGCCTCGCCGGGATCTTTACTCGGCAGGCCTGTGACCAGCCAGCACTTCATGTCACACTGTGCTGATGGCTTACCATGACTCGCGCACCGACGTCTCCTTGCCGGCCGCCGCGTCGGTACAGGACAGCGAGGAGGCCGCAGACCTGGTTATCCAGGCCGCGGTCGACGACAGGATCACGCCGACGATGCTGGGCCGGATGCTGGTCAGCGCCAGCCGCAGCATCGACGACGAGGACGATCTGCTGACGCTGTTGCAGCACGTCGCGGAGATCGCCCAAACCGCTATCGGCGGCGCCGACAGCACGGGGGTGACCATCGACTTGGGCGGCCGCGTCTATACCGCGGTGCACACCGACCAACGCACGCTGCGTGTCGACACCGAGCAATACGACGCGGGCGAGGGACCGTGCCTGGAGGCCTCCCGGACCCGCCAGATCGTCCTTGTCGATTCCGAGGAAGCCGTGGCCGCCTATCCGAGGTTCGCCGCCGCCGCGCGCGAGGAGGGCATCCTGAGCTTCCTGGCCGCCCCGTTATTCACCGCGGAACAATCGCTGGGATCGCTGAATCTCTACGGACGTTCGCGGTCGGCCTTCGACGGCCTCGACGCCGAGATCCTTGCCATGCTGACCTCGGCGGTGTCCCGCGCGATCGGCGACTTCGCCCGCTTCCGGTCCGCCCGCGACGTGGCCTCCTCGATCCAGCGTGCGCTACAGACCCGTGCCCCCATCGAGCAGGCCAAGGGGATGCTGATGGCCATCCATCAGATCTCAGCCGACGAGGCATTCGACATGCTCCGCAAGCAAAGTCAGGGCACCAACGTTCCGTTGCGCATCGTCGCGACCAATTTTGTGCAGCAAATCAGTAAGGGTTCCGCTCCGGAAGCCGATGAGCCACAGGTTGTCTGAGTAAAACCACGCGCTAGCCGCGACACGTAAGACGGGACTAGCGACGAGTATCCGGCACTCTTGTGTGAAACTCGGGTACGGAGTACCTTACCAAGTGTGTCAAAGCTAGCCCGGATGCGGGGCATGAGACATCTGATAAAGGGAGCCAGTAGTGAATACGCCATTGTTGACGATTCCCGAGCCCACCTCGCAGGCTGATCTGTTGTCGTTGGCCGGCAAGTGCGCCGTGGTTACCGGCGGTACCCGTGGCCTCGGTGAAGCGACCGTCCACCGGTTGGCCGCCGCCGGCGCGGCGGTGGTCTTCACCGGCCGCGGCGAAGAAGCGCTGCGGCGCGTCGAGAAGGAAATCACCGCAACGGGTTCCACCGTGGTCGGCGTACAGGCCGACATCAGCAGCCTGTTCGATTCGCAAAAGGTGGTCGATCTGGCCGGGCAGCGTTTCGGGCGGTTAGACATCCTGGTCAACAACGCCGCGCTCTACACGCCGTCGCTGGCATTGGAGACCACCGAGGAGTTGTTCGACAGCGTCGTCGGTGCCGACCTCAAAGGTGCGTTCTTCCTTGCCCAGTACGCAGCCAAGGCGATGATCGCCGCCGGCGGTGCAGGCCGGATCATCAACCTGCTCTCGGTGGATGCTTTTCGGCCGATGGGCTTCCTGGCGGCGTACGCGTCGGCCAAGGCCGGATTGTGGGCGGCCACTCAGAATTTGGCGAAAGAGCTTGCCCCGCATCACATCCTGGTCAATGCGATCACCCCGGGCGCCACCATCACCAAAGAACGACTCGAGATGTTCGCCAAGGGCGCATTCGCCTCGGCGCAGGTGCCCGCGGGATCGGCCGCCACCCGCGCCCAACTCAATGAGGCGATCAACTCCGGGTCACTGGCGGAACGCTTGACGACGATGATGCCGTTGGAGCGGCCCGGTTGGCCCGACGAGATCGCTAAAGCCGTCCTGTTTTTGGCGTCCGATCTAGGTAGCTACGTCAATGGGGCCAACCTCGTCGTCGACGGCGCCCAGAGCCTGCGCTGAACCGGCATGTCAGAACTGACCGACACGATTTCGATCGTCACCCCCGGCCAGGACCCCATCGCCGTCGGCGATGATCTGGTGCAGGCGGCGTTGCGGGCTGCACGCACCCTGGGCAAGGACGTCGCCGACGTGCCGGTGATCGCGATCGCCCGGGAAGCCGGTATCTCGCGCAGCACTCTGATACGCCGTCTCGGCGGATCGAGGACCACGCTCGACGAGGCGGTGCGTGCCGCCGGCGTGGACCCGGGCGGCCAGGCCCCGGTACGAACCCGCGCCCTGGACGCCGCCGCCGAACTGGTCAGCACGGTGGGGCTGGCGTCTGCCACCCTGGATGCGATCGCGGCGCGCGCCGACTGCTCGGTGCACAGCCTGTATGTGACATTCGGCGGGCGTGACGAACTGTTGCGGGCGCTCTTCGAGCGACACAGCCCGCTGCTGGACATCGAAGACTTCTTCGACAGCGAGCACGATGACCTGCCCGCCACGGTGCGCCGCCTCTACGGTCTGGTCGTCCATAGCCTTGATCGTGAGCCACGGGTGGCTCCCGCGTTGCTCGCCGAGACACTGGCCCGCCCCGGCAGTCCTGCCATTCGAAACCTGTTGAGCCACAATGCCCCCCGGCTGTTGAGCAGCCTCGGCGGCTGGCTGGCCGGTGAGATCCAGGCCGGACGTATCCGCGCCATCCCGCTGCCGCTGCTGATCCAGCAGCTCATTGCGCCCGTCGCAGTGCACATGCTGGTTCGGCCTGCCGTACCGGAGCTGCCAGGGCTCGAATTGCCCGACCTCGACACCGTCTGCGACACCTTCACCGACACCTTCCTGCGCGCAGTCACCGCCCCGCACCGACCTCAACGACGGAGAAAACCGTGACCACACCGGACCCCGCCCGGAAGGCGCGGATCCTGCTCGGCACGGCCTTCACCGGCGCCGGCATAGCCCACGTCGTCAAACACGAGTGGTTCGAACAACTCGTGCCTGAGCCGCTGTTTCGGTGGCGTAAGTCGATCAGCGCGGTCACTGCGGTCATCCAGTTTGTCGGCGGTATCAGCATGTTCATCCCTCGGCTACGGGTTGTCGGTCGCTGGACGAACCTTGCGATGCTGGTGCCGACCCTGCCTGCGGCAATCGACCAGATCAACCATCCCGAGGCGCTGCGCAAAGCCGGGATCCTCCCGCAGCTGGCTCCTGTTCGCGTCGTCGTGCAAACCCTCGTGGCCGCGTTGACGTGGTGGGCCACCCGGCCACTGCCGAATGACCCGATCTGACAGACCGCCTCGCCGTGAACAGCGGCAAGTCAGTGGTGCAGCTTATTCAGGTGCTCGTCGACTTGCAGCGTGCTAGCGGCAGTCCGGTAGCTCTCGACGACGCCCTCAAGCCGTGCGCGGGACCCGTCGAAACAGGCCCAGTCGAAAACGGCCTGACATACGTGATCGGCCAGACTGCGCAAGACGCCGTCCCGAGGAGGGTCGTCGATGACCTTGATCGCGGCCGTGCAAAGCATGCCCTTGCCGACGTTGTCGCCCTGCAATGCCCGCTGAGCCAGCGTCACGAGGTTTCGGGTGTGTCCGCCCTCGAAATCCATGTATCCCTCTTGCTTCGTAATAGGTTCCGCTGCATGGGCTTCGGAAGCCCGAGATTAACCGAGTTGTAAATTTAGCTGGTGAATGAGTACGTGTCGGCCACGTTCTGGTAACAGAGATACATCGGTCTGAACCGAAATCGTTTATCAGCGAAGGCGCTTCCGCTACTAGGGGTGGCCCAGCCGTGTGAGTGGCTGTCGTCGATCAAGTCGACCAGCCGTTTCGGCCCGATGAGCCGCTCGATCTGAGAGCTGCAAGTGGCCGCGCGTCGGTGCGCTATTTCGCCGAGTTTGTGTTAAGAATCCGTTCAGGGCAACACCCGAGTCTTTTCTCCAGACACCAATACGCCGCCGCGGTGACTCGAGAAAGGGCACCCATGAGGAGCACCTCCTCGAGAGCAAAGGTCGTCCCCGCCGCGCGTGTGGTCGGCCTGGTCGCTCTGGTGTTCGGCACCGCCGCTGCATCCCCGGTCGTATCGCCCGCCGCGGTCCTCGCCTACCCGGGTCCGCCAATCGCGGGCGCCGACCGTGAGGTGGGAATGTACGGCGACCCAGCCGCCGCAGCGCCGTACTGGCGCCAGCAACACGCTTCCGATTGCGGGGAAATGGCGGTGGCGGACGTGGTTGGCCAGATTGCGGGCCACGAGTTAACCGAGCAGCAGATCACCGCTTTGGCCGAAAACACCGCGAGCACAGCGGGTCCCGGGCCGATATGGAAGCCACCCGGCACCACCGACATCCGAGATCTTCCAGTATTGCTCTGGCACTACGGTATTGGCGCCGACAATATCCAGACCAACACCAACGCCCTCACCCATAAGCTGAGGGAGAACCGCAAGGTCATCGTCATACTCAACGCCGAGACGATCTGGAACCGGCCCGGGAGGCGGGACTCCGGAAATCATTTCGTGGTTGTGACCGCCATCGACAGCGGGTCCGGTGTCGTCCATCTCAACGACAGCGCCATCGATACCGGCCGCGACGAGCAGATTCCCATCGGCACCTTCGAGCAGGCGTGGGCCTCGAACTACAACTCGGCGATCATCACCCGGTGATGTAGCGCCGCCTGCCTGACGGTCACCGGTCTGACCCCCGACAACGCCGGCGGGAATAGCCTGGCCCGGCCCAGAGTTGCTACCCGGCAAGGCCGACAGATGAGGGTGGGATGAAGTTCGGGATAGCGACGTTCGTCAATGACGACACCATCGACACGTTATCGCTCGCGCGTGGGATTGAAGAGCGGGGCTTCGACTCGCTGATGATCGCTGAACACACGCACATTCCGGCAAGCCGGGAATCCCCGTACCCGTTCGGTGGCGAGTTGCCGTCGATCTACTACCGGACACTGGACCCGTTTGTCACGCTCGCCGCGGCGGCAGCAGTGACGTCGAGAATCGAACTCTTCACCGGGATCGCACTGCTCATCCAGCGCGATCCGATCATCACCGCAAAGGA
>DASQRI010000479.1:0-4211 GCA_035642975.1 Mycobacterium sp. | reverse complement strand
GACGCATGCGCCGAGCTGAGCGCGCCGTTAATCGAGGTGCATATCTCCAATGTGTATGCCCGCGAAGAGTTTCGGCACCACTCGTATCTGAGCCCCATCGCGACAGGGGTCATCGTCGGGTGTGGCGTGCAGGGCTACCTGCTGGCCCTGCGGTACCTGGCCGGCCGCTAGCGCTAAGCGTCGTCGCGCTTGGCCGTCGGCTCGGTCCGCTCCGGGTCGCCCTTCGTCTCGATGTGCTCGGTGGGTTCGCCGGTCTCGTGAGCCGGGATCGCCTCGGTCTTTTCTTCCCTGGCCGGTGACGGCCAGGCGATCTTCTTGGTCTTTTCTTCGCTGTCGGCCGTGCTGACGGCCTCGGTGGTCTCTTCCGGCTCTTCGCTGTAGGCCGTCGGCGACTCGTGCTCCTCGCGTTCGGCAGTCGCGACTGCCGAGTGCTGCTCCTCGGGCCACTCGGCGGCTTCGGCGGTGGCCTGGTCCGAGTGCACCGCGGCGAATACGTCGGTGTCGGCGCGGTCCTCGTCACTGCCACGCCCGCTTTGCGGTGTGTAGGCACCCGCCCGGTCGATCAGATAGCGGCCGACAGTGACCCCGCTGATTGCGCCCAGGAACACCACCAGGGCGGTGAACGCCGCGAAGGTGGTGAGCTCGTTGATCAGCCCACCGACGTACAGCGACTTGTAGAACACCGCGATCAACCACGTCACCGCGCCGCTGAGCAGCCCGGCCACCAGACCGGCCAGCAGCCACGTCATCGCCAGATCGCTGCGCCGATCCGGGTCCGGGTTCGCGGCGGCGTCAGCGCGGCCGTCGAGCACCCCCCAGGCGACCACGCCGACAAGGAACAGAACAAGCAGCACGACGCTGATCAGTGCGGCCTGCGTCTGCCACACGCTGATCAGAGTTCCCTGGAACAGGCGAACGACGACCATCGCGGCGCCGAAGACCAGGCCACGCAGCATCCAGTTAGTCATGGGGCCACAGCGTAGCGAGTACCGTCAGCTGGCGTGACACATTCCCAGCGGCGAGCCGCGCTCAGTGCGCGACTCCGCGCGACCGAACTGGACGCGATGCTGGTCACAGAGCTGATCAACGTGCGCTACCTGTCCGGTTTCACCGGGTCTAACGCGGCACTGCTGGTGTTCGCCGACGACCACGGCGCGGTGCTGGCCACCGACGGCCGCTACCGCACCCAGGCCGCTCAGCAGGCGCCCGACCTCGAGGTGGCCATCGAGCGGGCTTGCGGGCGCTACCTGGGCGGGCGCGCCGCGGCGGCCGGCGCGCGGCGGCTGGGCTTCGAGAGCCATGTGGTCACCGTGGACGGCTTCGACGCGCTGGCCGCGGCGTCGGCGGAGGCCGGTGCCACCGAACTGGTTCGCGCCTCGCAGACCGTGGAGGCGTTGCGCGAGATCAAGGACGCCGGCGAGGTCGCGCTGTTGCGGCTGGCCTGCGAGGCCGCCGACGCCGCGCTGGCCGACCTGGTGGACCGCGGCGGGCTGCGGCCCGGCCGGACCGAACGCGAAGTGGGTCGCGAGCTGGAGGCGCTGATGCTGGACCACGGCGCCGACGGCGTCTCGTTCGAGACGATCGTGGCCGCCGGGGCGCATTCGGCGATCCCGCATCACCGGCCCACCGAGGCGGTGCTGGCCGCCGGCGACTTCGTCAAAATCGACTTCGGCGCGCTGGTCGGCGGCTACCACTCCGACATGACCCGCACGTTTGTGCTGGGCAAAGCCGCCGACTGGCAGCTGGAGATCTACCAGCTGGTCAGCGCCGCGCAGCGGGCCGGCCGGGAGGCGCTGCAGGCTGGCGCGAGCCTGGCCGATGTGGACGGCGCGGCTCGCGGGGTGATCGCGGATGCCGGGTACGCCGACCAGTTCGGACACGGCCTCGGCCATGGTGTGGGACTGCAAATCCATGAAGCACCAGGGATCAACGCCAGCGCCGCCGGTACCCTACTGGGGGGCTCCGTGGTAACCGTGGAGCCCGGCGTCTATTTGCCTGACCGCGGCGGCGTCCGCATCGAGGACACGCTGGTCGTGGCGGACGAAGCCTCCGGGAAGACACCGGAATTGCTCACCCGGTTCCCCAAGGAACTGGCGATTCTGACCTAGTATGCGCTGTGCGCTGACCTGCTAAAACGAGGTCAGTGATGTGCGCTGTAGGGGTGATTATCTTGGGGACTTGCTAACCTGGCGCAAAGGGAGGAATCACCGCCATGACCACCACACCAACCACTCCCGACGTTCCGCTCCCCGCCGGCGCGACTGAGGTCCACGACTGGCGTGTTGAGGACGGCACCACTAGCCGCCGTTTCTGGGGCAGCAAGAGTGATTTCGAGGTCGAGCCCGATTGGTTCAACGCGCAGAACGGTCACCGCTGTTTCGTGGCAGTCAGTGTTGCCGGTACTCAATGGGCTGACGGCACCATAAAGCGGTGGATCGAGGCCGACGCGAGAGGGCTTTTGACAGGGCAGGACGCGCGGGAGCTGGCCGCCAAATTGCTCGCCGCAGCCGGCGAGCTCGACGCGCTGGAACTGCTGACATGACTGGCACCACCCCGGCCTAGCCGCCGTCTGAACAGTTGATCGGGCCGCCCCTGCCTCTCTCGGGGGCGCCCCGATTCATGTCTCAACCCCCTGTGTACCTACGAATTGGCCAGAAGCTCCCATGAGCTAGCCACGCGAGCCTATGAGCTTGCGAGGCAGACATATTGGCTCGCTATCGGCGCCGCCGTGTTCTCGGGTGTGTCGACGATTGCGGCGATTGTGGGCATCGGAGTAGCCGTCGGCGCGGCTTCCTCATAGTAATCCCCGGCTGATGTCCGGGGCGGCGAGGTCCGCGAGAGTCCAAGCGACCGCATGGATGTCTAAATAGCAGATTTGCCTGCCACGTTCCCCTCACCGCGAAAACGACGTCAGGACAGCACTCCCCGTGCTTACCCTCCTTCAATGCAGGGGAAGACAGCTGTTATCGCTGGAGCGGCGATAGTTCTCGCAGGTTGCGGCGGGTCAAGCCAGACAGCGGTGACGCTGACGTCCACACTGGAAATCACTAAAACAGTGACGGTGACCGCCCCGCCGCCACCATCCGTCTCCAAAACGACCATGGAAACCGATGGCACGTATCGAGTCGGCACCGACATCGTGCCGGGCACCTATCGCTCGGCCGGTCCTAGCCCTGAAGGGGCATCCGATTGCTATTGGGCGAGGCTGAGTAGTCTCAATGAAACCCACATCATCGATAGCAACATCAGCACTGGTCCTCAGGTAGTGGCGATCCAGCCGAGTGACGCGGCGTTCCTGACGCATAGCTGCCAGCCCTGGCAGAAGACCGACTGACCAACACGGGGCGAAGTCCGCCAACGCCCCCGCCACCGCATGGATCTCTAAATGGCAGATTCGCCTCGGGGCAGGAATACGATCTTCCGGGCCTATGAACCGGACGGCCTGCCGGTCCACCTGGTGCATGCGGGGCAGGGCACGCTTTCCCTTGAAAACGCGGAGCTTCCTCGACTTCGCCGTAGCCCGCCTGCGCTCAGCGCTCGCCGCGCTGCCTGGCGGCCGACGGCGTCAGTCCTTCGTGACGGCGATACATTCGACCTCGACGTCGAAGGGGCCCGTCCACTCCGGCACGCAGAAGAAGATGCGGGCAGGCGGGTTCTTCGGGAAAAAGCGCTTGTAGACCTCGTTGAAAGCCTTGAAGCGGTCGGCCGAGATGCACAGCACGTTGCACTTCAGCACATGGTCGAGGTCCGAGCCGGCGGCCTCGAGCACCTTCTTGATCTGGGTGAGGATGAGTTCGACCTGCCGTTCGAACGGCGCGTTCGGGAGGATTTCCCCGGTGTCGGGGTCGAAAGGCGGCATGCCCGAGACGAACACCATGTTGCCGGCCCGGGTGCAGGTCGACACCGGCGCGCCCCACTTCTCGAAATTGCTGTCAAAGGGTTCGACCCGGATGATTTCCCGTTCCATGCGTTCGGCTCCTGGTCCGTTTGGCGTCAGGCTAAGGCCCCAACCCCCACCCCCTGTCGCCGGGGCCGCTGCTATTCTCGTCGCGGCTGTTTGGGGGCCTTTAGTAGTTCTTTCGCCCGCTCGGCCACGCGGTACCAGGCAACCTTGAAAACCTCGTCGGTAAGCGGAAGAACGTCGCCCACTTGCGCCAATACCGCGTCGGAGTAGGTCTGCGCCAGCGCGTCGGCTAGCAGTTCGGTTTCGC
>DASQRI010000478.1:0-7336 GCA_035642975.1 Mycobacterium sp. | reverse complement strand
CAACAACTGCTGGACCTGATGAATTCGGCGATCGATGCGCGCGCGTCGGTTGGCGTCATAGGTCTGGCGGTCGCGGTATGGGTCGGCCTGAACTGGATGGCCAATCTCCGTACAGCGCTGAGCGAGATGTGGAGACAGGGGGACACGTCGCGTGGCTATGTCCGCACCAAATTCTCCGATCTGGGGGCGATCGTGTCGTCGTTCGTGGCCATCCTCGCCACGCTCGCGCTCAGTGCGCTCGCCGATGCGACGCCGATGGGCAGGGTGTTGGGGTGGCTGGGCATCCACAACGCGCCAGTGTTGGACGCGATCTTTCGTAGTGTCTCGACACTGATGTCGGTGCTGCTGTCGTGGTTGGTATTCAGCTGGATGATCGCCCGGCTGCCAAGGGAACCGGTCAACTTCGCCAGCGCGATTCGGGCCGCGCTTCTGGCTGCCATCGGTTTTGAGCTGTTCAAGTTGGTCGCCTCGATCTACTTGAAGTCCGTGTTGCGCAGTCCGGCCGGCGCCACCTTCGGACCTGTGCTTGGCTTGATGGTGTTCGCCTACATCACCGCGCGCCTGCTTCTGTTCGCCACCGCATGGGCGGCGACATCGGCGGAGAATGTGGTCACGGCGCCGGTGAAACCGCCCGAGGGCGCGGTCATCACCACCAGGGTGCACGTGAACGAGGGTCTGACAGCGCGACAGGCATTGACCGCCGCGACAGTGGGTGCGATTGGGGCACTGGGTGTTTCCCGGCTGCTCCGCAGGAACAGAGAGTAGCCGGCGCTCAAAGCGTCTGTATCACTACCGAAACGATTTGGCCACGTTAGGGCGCTTCCGTCCCTGGACGTGTCATCCTCATGGGCACTAGTGACTGCTCTACGCAAAGGCGGGTAGACGATGTCTGCACCAAACCTATTCCACAAGCTGGCCGCGGAGACGATCGGCACCTTCTGGCTGGTGCTCGGCGGCGTTGGCAGCGCGGTCTTTTCGCTGAAGGCCCAATCTGATCTCTTCTCGCTGGGTATCGGCTATCTCGGCGTTTCGCTGGCTTTCGGTCTGACCGTGCTGACCGGCGTGTACGCGTTCGGAACCATCTCCGGCGGACATTTCAACCCGGCGGTCACGCTCGGTGCGGCATTGGCCCGTCGGGTGGAATGGAAAGTGTTGCCTGCGTATTGGATCGTTCAGGTGATCGGCGGTCTGCTGGGAGCCTTGGTCGTCTACTTCATTGCCTTCGGCAAGCCCGGTTTCATCGCGACCGGGCACATGGCGGCCAACGGCTATGGCGTGCACTCACCCACTGGATACTCGCTGGGTGCGGTGATCCTCGCCGAGATCGTCCTGACGGCCATATTCCTGTTCGTCATTCTCGGCTCGACCGACGAGCGGGCGCCGAAAGGCTTTGCCGGCCTGGCCATCGGGCTGACGCTGACGATCATCAACTTGGTCGCCATTCCCATCTCCAACGCGTCGGTCAATCCTGCCCGTTCCACGGCCGTCGCCTTCTTCAACGGCGACGGGGCTCCCGCGCAGCTGTGGGTGTTCTGGCTTGCGCCGCTGATCGGTGGGGCGATCGCTGGTATCGCGTACCCCTTCCTGTTCGGCCGGGCCGAGGAGGCCTCAACCGTCAAGACCGACGCTGGGACCGGTTAGGTAGCGCTGCATCGTCGGCCCGATCCAGCCGACCAGGTCTTCGGCTGCGGTAGACGCGATCGGCTCGAGCTTGAGCTGGTAGCGAGCGAACGCCAATCCGGCCAGGTGGCTGGCCACGATTTCGACGCGCAGTTCGGCGTCGGCCACGCCGAACTCCGCAGCGACCCGGTTGGCCACCGGACCGGCAAGGGCATCATGCAATACCCGCCGGGCCGCCGGCTGGATAGCGGCCGAACGCCACAAGGTCAGGAACGGCTCGAAGCCGACGCCGTCGTCCCAGCGTTGCAGGAAACGCCGCACCAGCCGGGGGCCGATCTCGTCGGGTCCCTCGTCGAGCAGCTTGGCCAACTGATGCAGCGGGTGCTCGGGACCGGTCAAAGCGGACGCGGTGAACAGACCTTCCTTGCTGCCGAAGAAGTAATACACCATCGCGACGTCGACGCCGGCCTCCGCGGCAATCGCGCGGACGGTGGCGCGGTCGTACCCGTCGTGCATGAATCGTGCGCGCGCGACGTCGATGATCCGCCGCCGACTCTGTTGGCCGGTACGCCACCGGCCCGCGCGCCGGGGCTCTGACATGCACAGAAGCATACTTCAACGGGCGTTGGCCTTGGCTCATCCGGCGGCGTAACGTCGTTGTTCAGCGAGAGTTGAAGTATCGGGAAGAAAGGAGTTCGCGATGGTTGCGGATACGCGGCAACGACGTCTTTGGTGGCGCCATCTGATCTCGATTCTGGTGGCCCCGGTGGTGATGGCGCTCCTGATACCGGCGTCGATTCTGAACTGGCACATCCGGATGCCGGATCTCGGTTCGCCCCTGATCGCCGGATTGGTCGTCGTCGGTGGGCTGCTGATCGCCGTGGGGCTGGGCCTGATGATCTGGACGGTGCTGCTCTTCGATCGCGAAGGCAAGGGAACGCTGGGAGTGGGCAAGGCAATGGGTGAGCCGGTCCACCTCGTCCTGCAGGGCCCCTATCGGCACGTGCGCAACCCGATGATCACCGGTGTGCTCTGCATCCTGCTGGGCGAAGCGGCGGTGCTGGCGTCGGGTTGGCTGCTGTTGTGGTTTGCGATCTTCTTCGCCGGCATCGCCAATGTCATCAGGTTCTGGGAAGAGCCCCACCTTGCTCAGCGCTACGGCAGCGCATACCTGGACTACCGGGCAAATGTGCCGCCGTGGATCCCGAGAATCTCGGCCTGGACGCCGGGCGACACGGGCTAGCGGTCCGCTAGCCAGTCGCCCTGTGCCATGACGGCGCTGACGTGTAGATCCCGTTCCAGCACAACGAGATCGGCATCAGCGCCGACCCGCAGGCTGCCGACGCGATCCAGCCCAAGCGCGCGGGCCGGGGTCGTCGAGGTCAGGTTGACCGCACCGGCCAGCGCGGCGTCCCGGTCCGGGCCGAGGCCGGCCGCGAAGCGAAAGAGCTGATCCATGGTCGCGGTGCTACCCGCGATCGTCAAGGTGCCTCGCACGCGCGCCACCTGCTCGACGACGTCGATCTGCATTGCGCCGAGCCGAAACTCGCCGTCGCCCAACCCGGCCGCCGCCGTCGCGTCGGTGACCAACGCGACCCGCTCGGTCCCGGCCGCCTCGATCACCGCCTGCAGCACCGCACGGTGCACGTGCACGCCGTCGGCGATCAACTCGACGGTCACCCGGGCGTCCTCCAACAAGGCCAACACCGGCCCGGGCTCGCGGTGGTGCGGCGGCCGCATCGCGTTGAACAGGTGGGTGCCGACCGTCGCGCCGAGATCGACGGCCTGACGGGTCTGCTCGTAAGTGGCATCCGTATGTCCCACGGCGACAACGACTCCGGCATCGACCAGGCGGGTAATCGCATCGTCGCTGCCGGCGCGTTCAGGCGCCAGGGTCGCCATTCGGATCGCGCCGTCGCCTGCTGCCAGCAGGGCGTCGATCTCCATCGGCGCCGGGTCGCGCAACTGAGTATGGTCGTGAGCCCCGCAGTGCGCCTGGCTCAGCCACGGCCCCTCCAGATGGATACCGGCGACGGTGCCCGCGCGTGTCGCTTCGGCCAGCGCACGGACCGCCGCGAGCAGTTCGGCCTCTGATGCGGTGACCAGGCTGGCCAGCGTGGTGGTCGTGCCATGCTCGCGGTGAAACCTCGCCGCCCGCAGAATATCTGGCTCGCTGCCGTCGGTGTACGACGCGCCGCCACCGCCGTGTACATGGATGTCGACGAAACCGGGAACCACCACCGCGTCGGGCAGGTCGAGGTCGGGGGGATGCGGCGGCACGCCCGGACCGCAGCCCACGATCTGGGTGCCGGAGGTGTGCACCCAGCCCGGTCGACAGGCCCCCTGCTCGAGTACGACAGTGCCCGCGGCGATCAGCGGCATGCCTGCGCGTCCGTTGCCACACTAAGGGTTTCGTCAGGCCAGCGACCATTGTTTTCCCAGAAGTGGCGGATGTCTTCAAGTTGTCGGCCTTTGGTTTCCGGGGCGAACCGGTACACGAGGACGAATCCCGCAGTCGCCAACAGGCCGAACATGCCGAACATCCCGGCGCCGCCAAGCGTATTCAGCATCGTCAGAAAGACGGCCGCGACCAGGGCATTGGCCATCAGGTTCGCGGTGAGCATCGCGCTGGAGCCAAGCGACCTCAGGTGCGCCGGGAAGCTCTCGCCGGCGTAAACCCAAATCAGCGCCCCGAATCCGAAGGTGAAGCCCATCGTGAACAGCAGCAGGCCGCAGTACCCGAAACCCGATACGGCACTGGACCTCGCGGCGAACACGGCGATGAGCACCAGGTCGCCGAGGATCATCGCCGCGATGCCGGACAGCAATATGGGCCGGCGTCCGAGCCGGTCGACGAGAAGCAACGAGACCAGCACCGCGCCCAGCGAAGCCAATTGCACGAGCGCGGGCAGCACGAGCAGTGCGAAGTTGCCCTCAAACCCCATGGCCTCGAAAAGCAGCGGACTGTAGTAGATGATCCCGTTGATCCCGGTCAGCTGAGCGAAGAAGCCGAGCCCGACGACGAATGCGGTGGCGCGCAGATACGGCGGGCGCAGCATCTCGACGAACGTGCCGCTCTTCTCTTCCCGCATGGCGTCGGCGATCTCGGTGAGCTCCTGCTCGACGTCCCTGTTCGGCTCCACCCGCAGCAGCGCCCGGCGGGCGTCCTCAACCCGGTTCTTGAACAGGTACCACCGGGCGGTGTCGGGCATTCGGTACAAGAGCGGAAGAACCAGCAACGCGGGGACCGCGGCCAGCCCCAGCATCCAGCGCCAGCTGCCCGAATCGGCCAGCACGAAAGCAACGAGATAGCCGGCGATGATGCCCAGCACGGTCGCCACCTGGTAGGTGACCAGCAGTGAACCGCGCAGGTGCGCGGGTGCGGATTCGGCGATGAACACCGGGACCACGACGGCGGACAGCCCGATGGTCATGCCCAGCAGTAGCCGTGCCGCCATCAACCACGGCATCGACACCGACGCGGCGGCCAACAGTGAGAACACCGCGTAGCCGCCCGCCACCAGCATCATCGACCGCTTGCGGCCGATCGCGTTGGCGAGGACCCCGCCGCTCAGCGCTCCGCAGACCTGCCCGATCACCACCATCGTGGTGAGCAGCTCCTGCTTGCGGACGGTCAGATTGAATTCGTTGGTGATGAACAGCAGCGCGCCCGCGATGTTGGACAGGTCGTAGCCGCAAACAATCCCCAGGCTTGCTGCAGCGACGGCAATCAGCAACCGCCGTCGCGTTCGCAGCGACTCGCCGATGCGGCCCACAATCTCCCCTCCGGGTAGCCGCCCGTCCGTCGTCGCCGCTTAGTGCTGCGGCCGTCGGTTCATCGAGCGAGCCACCATAATCAAGCCCAACACGACGACCGTACCGATGACCCCGACGCCGACTCGAACCGGCAGCGCATCGGCGGTCGGCACCAGCGCGGCTGCGTTCGCGGCGGGACCGGCGCCGGTGTCACCACCTGCCGCGGGTTTGGCGATCACCAGCGATGGGTCGGGTTCGATCAGCGTTCCCACCCGAGTTCCCGGCGCGGTTGCGAAACCGTAATCCAGCAAATGCGCGGCTTGCTGCCACGGCGCAATCGGCTGACGGGTGCCGTGCAGCAGCACCGCGATCAGCCGGCGCCCATCCCGGTTCGCGGCGCCGACGAACGTTTGGCCCGCGTCGTCGGTGTAACCGGTCTTGCCGCCCAACGCGCCCGGGTAGTGGTACAGCAGCTGGTTGTCGTTTTCCAGCTCATACCCGGGGTGGTCGGTGTGGCCGGGGAAGTCGAACGTCCGGGTCTTGACGATGTCAGCGAAAGTCGGGTTCTCCCAGGCGTATCGGTAGAACAGCCCGATGTCATACGCCGATGTGCTCATGCCGGGCCCGTCCAGTCCGGAGGGCGTTGCGGCGCGGGTGTCGCGGCCGCCGAGCTTTGCGGCCAGCATGTTGATCTTCTCCAGCGCCTGCTGCATGCCGCCCAGCTGCATGGCCAGCGCGTGCGCGGCGTCGTTGCCGGAGTGCATCAGCAGCCCGTGCAGCAGCTGGTTGACGGTGTAGGTGCCGCCTGGGGCGACGCCGACCTTGGTGCCCTCAGCGGCGACATCGTCGGGTGTGCCGTCGACGCTCTTGTTGAGGTTGAGCTCGCGCAGCGATGCCATCGCGACGAGCACCTTGATCACACTGGCCGGGCGGTGCCGACCGTGCGCATCGCGGGCGGCGATGATCGCGCCGCTGTCCAGGTCGGCAACCACCCAGGCCTCGGCGGAGATATCGCTTGGCGCCGGCGGTGTGTCGGCTGCCGTGACGACACTGCAGCCGCCCAGCGCGTTACCGCCGATCGGCGATGCGGGTACCGGCAGCGGTACTGGCGGATCGCCGGCCTGCGGGACCTCCGACGAGTCCACCGCCGGCGGGGTGGACACCTTGTAGGGGCACGCGTCGTGCACGACGGCGGGCTCGGCGAACGCGGCGGGCATGCCGAGCAGGGCGGCTGGGGCTATGACCATGAAACCCGCCGCTGCCAGGCATGACGCAGAGCGTAAGAAAGGCCGCAAATGAGGCATCGTGTGTGCAGAGTAGGCGATCGGTGGCCCGATTTCGAGGAGCCGCGCTGTGACTGGTGTTGCAGATGTTACAAATCTAGGTAACAGACGCCGGCGCCGCCGATGCGGCCCAGCCACAGCCGCCCGGGTGTTTCCACCACGCCGGTGGCCAGGCCGAAGTCGGGATGCGAGGTGCGAAGCTGGGTCACCACGTGGCCGTCGTCGGGGTCGAGAGCAATCACCCACACCACCGGTTTCGGGTTCGGCAACCACCGGTAGGGCAGCCGCCACAGCAGTTTGCGGACGATCGGTGCGCGCGGGCTCAGCCATTCGCTGAGCCGGTTGCGGTCCGAGACCATGGCGACCCAGATCCTGCCGTCGCGACCGGTGGAGATGTTGTCGGGGTAGCCGGGCAGTTCGGTGGCCAACGGAGTGATGGTGCCGGCCTGGTCACCGGTGAGCCAGTATTTGGACAGCCGGCAGCAGGTCGTCTCGGCGAATACCAACGCCGATTCGTCGGCGGTCAGCGTCACGCCGTTGGCGAAGCGCAGGCCCGGTGCCAGCATGGTCACCGAACCGTCAAGATTGAGCCGGAACAGCGAGCCAGTGGGGCGAGCCTCGATCACCGAGCCCTTGTAGTACTCGTAATGGAAACGGTCGGTGGATTCGGTGAAAAA
>DASQRI010000477.1:0-3765 GCA_035642975.1 Mycobacterium sp. | reverse complement strand
AGCCCCGGATGTTGGTGTCGGGCAGGTCCAGGCCGATGTCGACCAGTCTCACCCGGCCGCAGTCCGCCAGCGCGTGCACGGGTTTGAGGCCGCCGAACGTCACGGTCAGCGCCGCGTGCACGGCCGGCCCGGTGATCGCGCCGGTCGCGACGTCGATGCCGCTGGGGATGTCGACGGCCACCACCGGGATCGCGGCGCCGTCGACGGCGGCGAATACCGCGGCCGCATCGGGCCGTAGCGGCCCGGACCCGGAAATGCCCACCACCCCGTCGATGACCAGGTCGGTCGGCTCGGTGATGCGGTCCACCAGTCGGCCGCCGGCCGCGGTGAGCGCTGCCAGACCCTGTTGGTGGGTGCGTTCCGGTTTGAGCAGTATCGCGTCGGCGGCCGCGCCGCGGCGGCGCAAAAACGTTGCGGCCCAGAGTGCGTCACCGCCGTTGTCGCCGGAGCCGACGACCGCGCAGACTCGCCGCCCGGCGACTCCGCCGGTGCGAGCTTTCAGCTCGCCGATGATCGCGTTGGCCAAGCCATAGGCCGCCCGCCTCATCAGTGCCCCATCCGGCAGGCTGGCCAGTAGCGGCGCTTCGGCCTCGCGGATCGCGTCGGGCGAGTAGTAGTGCCGCATCGTGCTCAGATTACGTGCCCCGAAACGCGCGTACAGTCGATTAAACAAGCTAATTATCTAGCCAACGTTACGAACAGGAGGCCGAAGATGGCACGCACCGACAACGACACCTGGGACCTGGCGACGAGCGTGGGCGCCACCGCGACCGGCGTCGCGGTGGGACGCGCATTGGCGAACCGAGCCAGCGACCCGCTGATCAACGATCCGTTCGCCGAACCGCTGGTGCGGGCGGTGGGCGTGGACTTCTTCACCCGATTGGCCAGCGGCGAATTGGACCCGGCCGATCTCGACGACGACAGCGAGTTCGGGATGAAGCGGATGGGCGACATGATGGCCGTGCGTACCCGCTACTTCGACGACTTCTTCATCGACGCAACGAAAAGCGGAATCCGCCAAGCGGTGATCCTGGCTTCGGGGCTGGACGCCCGCGCTTACCGGCTGCCCTGGCCGGACGGGACCACCGTGTACGAGATCGACCAACCCACGGTCATCGAGTTCAAAACCAAAACGCTGACCGATCTGGGCGCCGCCCCCACCGCCGACCGGCGAGCAGTGGCGATGGACCTGCGCCAGGATTGGCCGACCGCGCTGCGCGGAGCCGGTCTGGACCCCACTCAGCCCACCGTGTGGAGCGCGGAGGGTTTGCTGCCGTTCCTGCCGCCGGACGCCCAGGACGCGCTGCTGGCCAACATCACCATGCTCAGCGCGGCAGGCAGTCGGCTGGCTACCGAGAACATGCCTGACGCCAGCCGGTCTGTGCCGATGATGGCCGACCGGATGCGGCAGGTCACCGAAAGCTGGCGTGACCACGGATTCGACGTGGAGATGACGGACCTGTGGTACGCCGGCGACCGCAACGACGTGGTCGACTACCTGGACCGCCATGGCTGGGACGTTGTCGCCACCAGTGCCGCGGAACTCGCTGCCGCTCATGGGCTTTCGGTGCAGCCCCGCCATGGCGACGAAGCCGCGAATTTCGCCGGGCTCGGCTACGTCGCCGCTACCCGGAGGTAGGCGCCGCCGCGCCGAGGGAGCGCTTCACGGCCGCCGCTGGATTCAGCGGCGGCCGGCCCCGCCCTTGGGCCATCGGGTAGAACAATAGGCCGATGAAGACCGCGGTGAAGTGCCCGATCGCAGTGAAGTTCAGCCGGATGATCAGCGGGACGGCGAAGATCGTGATCACGATCGCAAGGTAGCCCCAACGCCACGGCGTGGCGATGCGATAAGCGAGCACCGCGATCACCCCGACCATGAAGTAGCTGACCCCGATGTCAGTGGCATGAACCAGCTTTTGCGGCGCCTGGTGATACTGGATCTCCAGGTAGAGCAAGCCCTCGCTGATATACGTTGCGCCGACGTGTGCAGTCAATCCGACGGTAATCCAACGGATTTGGCCGAGCCAGTGCTCCGCCGGCGCGAGGAACAAAGTGAACAGCAGTAAATACGGCGTCCAGTAGCGGCCGTCGATCCAGAGCAGGCTGGAGAACAGCGCGTCCAAGGGATCGGTCGCCAAGTGACGGATATTGGTGGAGTTGTGGACCAGTAGGAACTGCAGGTGCCGCCTGCTGGCGGTGCGCTGAATGATCGTGGTGATCAGCAGCACGATCAGCCAGAGATACGTCAGCGGCGCGCCGCTGACGTATCGCCACGCCGCGGTCAGCCAGCCGCTCAGTCGCGCCTGGACGGATTCGTTTGCCACGGCGATTACCTTGGCACGGCTGAGCGCTTCGGATCGACTCTTGATCGCATGCGACGCCCGGCGTATGGTTTAGCGTAATTACGAAACCCTGCGTATCGTAATTAAGGCTTCCGGCGCAGGCGCTCAGCGATCACGCGAAAGGATCTCTCTCGGTGCGCAGCCGTTACGCGGGCCAACCCTTCAGCACTCCCACTACCGACATCGCCGCGGCGCTCGAACAAGTCAGCATCCCGACGCTGTTGCTGTCCCTGATGCACATCACCGGCGATCCCCGCTTCGTCCGTGACTTCAAACCCGCCGGGATCTTCCTCAACGAGGTCCAGGGGTTCATGTCCGAGGAGGACAAAGCCCGGGCGCGGGCGGAGGCGCTGCCGGTCATCACCGACTATCGCGACCGTGGCTGCCCGGAGCCCGCTGCGCTGCCTCGGGAGCTGATCAAGGAAATGATGGACTGGGCGGTCTGCGAAAGCGTGCCCGACGACTATCTGCCGCTGCTGGCAGAAGAAATGGACCTCGACGGCCTCGATCCTCGTCGACCCAAGCCGCTGGACTCCGACCACGCCGCACAGTTACCCGTGGTTGTCATCGGCTGCGGCGAATCGGGCATCCTGGCCGGGATTCGCTTGAAGCAGGCCAACATTCCGTTCACCATCGTCGAGAAGAACGCCGGTCCGGGTGGAACCTGGTGGGAAAACAGCTATCCGGGTGCGCGCGTCGACGTGGCAAACCACTTCTATTGCTACAGCTTCGAACCCAGCAACGAGTGGACGCATTTCTTCGCCGAACAGCCAGAGCTGCAGAGCTACTTCACCAACGTGATGGACAAACACGATCTCGACGAACATGTGCAGTGGCAGACCGAGGTGATCGCCGCCGAGTGGGACGACGAAGACGGCATCTGGGCGGTCACGGTCCGGGAGCCCGACGAGGGACTCATTACGATGCAGGCCCGCGCCGTCATCACCGCGGTCGGCCAGCTCAACCGCCCTTATCTGCCGGATCTTGAGGGCGCGAGCACTTTTCGCGGACCCTCATTTCACTCCGCGGCGTGGGACCACTCGGTCGATGTTATGGGCAAGCGCGTCGCGCTGATCGGTGCGGGCGCCAGCGGCTTTCAGATCGCACCGGCGATCGCAGACGACGTCGAGCACCTGACGGTATTTCAGCGCACCGCCCAGTGGATGTTTCCCAACCCGATGTACCACGACAGCGTCGGCGACGGTGTGCGCTGGGCGATGAACCACCTGCCGTTCTATGGACGGTGGTACCGATTCCTGGTGCTGTGGCCCGGCTCGGACAAGGGGCTCGACGCCGCGCGGGTCGACCCGGCATACCCCGACCAGGCCTATGCGGTCAGCGAGATCAACGCCATGGCCCGGTTGATGTTCACCGACTGCATCACCAATCAGGTTGACGGCGATGAGGATCTACTGTGCAAGGT
>DASQRI010000476.1:0-5311 GCA_035642975.1 Mycobacterium sp. | reverse complement strand
GTAGTCGGTTCGGCTCCAGCCGAAATGGGCGGCCGCGGGCGCGACGGTCACCGACGCGTCGGTCACCCGGCCGGTGACGACGACGTCGGCGCCGCTGTCCAGGCAGTCGACGATGCCCCAGGCACCCAGGTAGGCGTTGGCCGTCAGCGGCTTGCCGAGCCCGAGTTCCTCGGCCCGCGGGGCCAGGTCGTCGCCGTCGACGTGGGCGACCCGCACCGGCAGGCCGAGGCGTTCAGCCAGGGCACGCACCGCGTCCGCGAGCCCGGCGGGATTGAGGCCGCCGGCGTTGGTGACGATGCGCACGCCGCGGTCCTGAGCCAGCCCCAGGCACTCTTCGAGTTGGGTCAGGAAGGTCTTCGCGTAGCCGCGATCGGGATGCTTCATCCGGTCGCGGCCGAGAATCAGCATGGTCAGCTCGGCGAGGTAGTCACCGGTCAGGTAGTCCAGGTCGCCGCCGGTGAGCATCTCGCGCATCGCGGAATGCCGGTCGCCGTAGAACCCTGAGCAGTTCCCGATCCGGACCGGTGCCGACGAAGAAGCCACCCGTGTCCTCCCTCCAGCGGGACGCCAGCCCGACGTTACCAACCAACCGGTAGGTTAGCGGGTGCCTTCGGTGTCACGTCAAGGATGCCCCCTTGGCCCGACGCGTACGAGAGCCGATTTTTGTCCGCAGCAGGTCACCGACTACTATTGGCGTTAATCGTCGTTGCCGAGGCTGCTTGCGCGGCGACCCACCCACCAGGAGTAAGGCCTGATCATGGCTGTGCCAAAGCGCAGAATGTCGCGCGCGAACACCCGGAGCCGGCGCGCGCAGTGGAAGGCTGCCAAGCCGGAGCTGGTCAACGTCACGGTGGCCGGCCATCAGCACAAGGTGCCGCGCCGGCTGCTCAAAGCGGCGCGCCTCGGTCTGATTAACCTCGATCGCCGCTAATTTCTTTGCCGTGAGCCCTGTCGCCCGGCGCCAACGCCGAAAATGTGCGGCAATTAGTTTGCCGACCTCTCAGGCGACTCTCAGGCGATTGGATGAAACTGGTGGCCGTGCGAATTCTTGTCGTTGACGACGATCGCGCGGTGCGCGAGTCACTGCGTAGGTCGCTTTCTTTCAATGGCTACTCGGTTGCGTTAGCCGAAGACGGCGTTGAAGCCCTGGAGATGATCGCTGCCGATCGGCCCGACGGGCTCGTGCTCGACGTCATGATGCCGCGGCTGGACGGCCTGGAGGTGTGCCGTCAGCTGCGCAGCACCGGCGACGATCTGCCGATCCTGGTGTTGACCGCCCGCGACACGATTTCCGAGCGGGTCGCCGGTCTCGACGCAGGCGCCGATGACTATCTGCCCAAGCCATTCGCGCTTGAAGAGCTGTTGGCCCGAATGCGGGCTCTGTTGCGCCGCACAAAGATCGATGATTCCAGCGACTCCATCGCCATGACGTTCGCTGATCTCACTCTGGATTCGGTGACGCGCGAGGTCACCCGCGGGGAACGCCAAATCAGCCTTACCCGCACCGAATTCGCTTTGCTGGAGATGTTGATAGCCAATCCGCGACGGGTGTTGACTCGCAGTCGGATTCTCGAGGAGGTGTGGGGTTTCGACTTTCCCACCTCGGGCAACGCGCTGGAAGTGTATGTCGGATATCTCCGCCGCAAGACCGAAGCCAATGGCGAGCCGCGATTGATCCACACCGTACGGGGAGTGGGTTACGTGCTTCGCGAAACACCCCCCTGATGCCCCTAAATCACCCGTTCCGTCGGCGAAGCCGAGTTCCGCTGCGAGCCAGCACCTCCTTGTCGCTGCGGTGGCGGGTGATGCTGCTGGCGATGTCGATGGTGGCGATGGTTGTCGTCCTGATGGCCGTCGCCGTATATGCGGTGATCTCCGCGGCGCTGTACAAGGACATCGACAATCAGCTGCAGAGCAGGGCTCAGCTGCTGATCGCGAGCGGATCGTTGGCGGCCGACCCCGCGAAAGCCATCGAGGGCACCGCGTACTCCGACGTCAACGCGATGCTGGTGAACCCCGGGCGGTCGATCTTCACCGCCAACCAGGAGGGCCAGACACTACCGGTCGGCCCGCCCGAGAAAGCGGTCATCCGAGGCGACCTGTTCATGTCCCGGCGCACCGCCGACGATCAGCGCGTCCTGGCGGTGCATCTGCCGAACGGCAGCTCGCTGCTGATCTCCAAGAGCCTGGCGCCGACCGACGCGGTGATGACCAAGCTGCGCTTGGTGCTGCTCATCGTCGGCGGCGTGGGCATGGCGGTAGCCGCGGTCGCCGGCTGGATGGTCACCCAGGCCGGGCTGCGCCCGGTGGGCCGGCTGACCGAGGCGGCCGAACGGGTGGCGCGCACCGACGACTTGCGGCCCATCCCGGTCTTCGGGAGCGACGAGCTGGCCCGGCTGACCGAGGCGTTCAACATGATGCTGCGCGCCCTGGCCGAATCCCGGGAGCGCCAGACGCGCCTGGTCGCCGATGCCGGTCACGAGCTGCGCACTCCGTTGACGTCGCTGCGCACCAACGTCGAACTGCTGATGGCGTCAACGCAGCCGGGTGCTCCGCCGATACCTGAACAGGAAATGGTCGATCTGCGTACCGACGTGATCGCGCAGATCGAGGAATTGTCCACGCTGGTAGGCGATTTGGTGGATCTCACCCGAGACGACGCCGGTGAGATTGTGCACGAGCCCGTCGACGTCGGCGAGGTCATCGACCGCAGCCTGGAGCGAGTTCGACGGCGCCGCAACGACATTGAATTCGATGTCGAGGTGACTCCCTGGCAGGTCTACGGTGACAGCGCGGGGCTCTCGCGCGCGCTGCTGAACCTGATGGACAACGCGGCCAAGTGGAGTCCATCAGGGGAGCACGTCGGCATCAAGCTCAAGCAACTGAACCCCACCCATGCCGAGTTGGTGGTCTCCGATCACGGACCGGGAATCCCGGTGAACGAGCGCGCGCTGGTATTCGAGCGGTTCTTCCGCTCGACCACGGCGCGGGCGATGCCCGGTTCCGGCCTGGGTCTGGCGATCGTCAAACAAGTGGTGCTCAAACACGGCGGAGCGCTTCGTGTGGAAGACACCGTTCCGGGCGGACAGCCTCCGGGAACGTCGATGCACGTGTTACTGCCGGGACGGCCGATTCCGGCCGCGCAGTACCCGACGGATGACGAAGATGCGCCGAATGTTTCTGGCTTGTCAACTCCGGGGAACTCTCCAGGTCCAGCGAACGTTATCTCAGTCGAATCTCAGACCACGCAGGCAAGGTAGAAATCCAGTTACTGTTTGAGTCTGAAACGACTGCACAAGGAAAGAGCGACCTAGCGACATGACGAATCACCCGAGGTATTCGCCACCGCCGCAGCAGCACGGATACCGTCCAGTGTCCGATCAGCGTGGGGCCACAGGCTATTCCGCCCATGGGCAGCAGCAAACGTATCCGCAAGGGTACGAGTGGCGCTATGGCCAACAGCCGACGTACCGGCAGCAGTACGGTCCATTCGGTCCGGGTCAGGCTGGGCCGCCAGCCGGCGGCCCTCCGCCGCCACCGTTGGGCGCGCCCCGAAAGCGTTCCCGCGCAGGCGCTTTGGCCTTCGGCGCATTGGCCGTCGCGGTGGTGTCGGCCGGCATCGGCGGTGCGGCCGCCTCGGTGATCGAACACAACGGGCAGCTGGCAGCCACCGCCGACGGAGCATTCCCGGGCGGGGCGGCTCCCAGCATGCCGGCCGGGAACGCGCCGGTAGGCAGCGTCGAACAGATCGCCGCGAAGGTGGTACCCAGTGTGGTGATGCTCGAGACTGACCTGGGCCGTCAATCCGAGGAGGGTTCGGGCATCATCCTATCTTCGGACGGTTTGATCCTGACCAACAATCACGTTGTTGCCACGGCAGCCAACCCCGGTCATGCCCCTGCGCCGCCTCACCGCGACGACGGAGGCGAGGGCGGCGGCGGCGGTGGCGGCGGTGGCGGCGGCGGTCGCGAGCCGGAGAACAATCCCGTCGGCGCGCCGCCGAAGACCACCGTGACGTTCTCCGACGGGCGCACCGCGGAGTTCACCGTTGTCGGGGCGGACCCCACCACGGACATCGCCGTGGTTCGAGTGCAAGGCATTTCCGGGCTGACCCCGATCAGCATCGGCTCGTCGTCGAACCTGCGCGTCGGCCAGCCGGTGATGGCGGTCGGTTCACCGCTGGGCCTGGAGGGCACGGTGACCACCGGCATCGTCAGCTCGCTCAACCGGCCGGTCTCGACGACGGGTGAGACCGGCAACCAGAACACCGTGCTCGACGCCATTCAGACCGACGCCGCGATCAACCCCGGTAACTCCGGAGGCGCGTTGGTCAACATGAGCGGACAACTGATCGGCGTCAACTCCGCGATTGCCACCCTGGGCGGTGACTCGCCAGATGCGCAGAGCGGTTCGATCGGACTTGGCTTTGCGATTCCGGTCGATCAGGCCAAGCGCATCGCCGACGAGCTGATCAGCACCGGCACCGCGCAGCATGCCTCACTGGGTGTCCAAGTCACCAACGACAAGGACACACCCGGCGCCAAAGTCGTCGAGGTAGTACCCAATGGCGCGGCGGCGGCCGCCGGCCTGCCCGGCGGGGTCGTGGTCACCAAGGTCGACGACCGTACGGTCAACACCGCCGACGCCCTGGTCGCCGCCGTGCGATCCAAGGCACCCGGCGACAAAGTGACGCTGACGTATAAGGATCCGTCCGGGGACAGCCGGAAGGTCCAGGTCACCTTGGGCAAGGCCCAGCAGTGATGAGAGTCGACGCGACGTGGTCAGACCCCAGATATACGGTTGCAACCATGGAACAGGGTGTGGAGTTGGTCGGCAGGGCTCTTGTCGTCGTTGTTGACGACCGCACCGCGCACGGCGACGAGGACCACAGCGGGCCGTTGGTCACCGAGCTGCTCACCGAAGCCGGGTTCGTCGTCGACGGTGTAGTGGCCGTCGCCGCCGACGAGGTGGAGATCCGCAACGCGCTGAACACCGCGGTGATCGGGGGAGTGGATCTGGTGGTGTCGGTCGGCGGCACCGGGGTGACCCCCCGCGACGTGACCCCGGAAGCCACCCTGGAGATCCTGGATCGCGAAATTCTCGGGATCGCCGAAGCAATCCGCGCGTCGGGTCTGGCCGCAGGCATCATCGACGGCGGATTGTCGCGCGGTTTGGCCGGAATCTCGGGCAGCACCTTAGTGGTCAACCTGGCCGGCTCGCGATACGCGGTGCGCGACGGCATGGCGACCCTGAATCCGCTTGCGGCTCAGATCATCGGTCAGCTCTCGAGCTTGGAGATTTGACCAAGCCA
>DASQRI010000475.1:0-7789 GCA_035642975.1 Mycobacterium sp. | reverse complement strand
AAATCGTGTGCTCGAAGTATCCGGATGCCGCGACCGGTGCGGCCGTAAAGGCGTTTATGCAGGCCGCAATTGGTCCGGGTCAAGATGGTTTAGACCAATATGGATCCATTCCACTGCCGAGCTCGTTCCAGTCGAAACTAGGAGCGGCGGTGAATGCTATCCAATGACGAAAAACCAAAGGCATGATCCACAATTCGCCGCGATAGCACGATTTTGCTGTGGCCAGCTCATCAGAGAATTAGCGGCCAGTTGCGGCTGGCGGGACCTGGTCGCCGGGCGAAGGGAGCGTCGATGGTGAGCGAAACCCGACGGGATTCGCGGGCGGGGTCGCAGTTTGGGCCTTACCGGCTGCTGCGGCTGCTCGGCAGTGGCGGGATGGGCGAGGTCTATGAGGCCGAAGACACCCGCAAACGCCGGGTGGTGGCGTTGAAGCTGATCTCGGGGCAGTTCTCCGGCGATCCGATGTTTCGCGCGCGGATGCAACGCGAGGCCGACGCCGCGGGCCGACTGACCGAGCCACATGTGGTCCCGATCCACGACTACGGCGAGATCGACGGGCAGCTGTATTTGGACATGCGGCTGATCGACGGCACCGATTTGTCCACCATGTTGCGACGTACCGGGCCAATGAGCCCCCCACGCGCGGTGGCCATCGTGCGCCAGATTGCAGCCGCATTGGACGCCGCGCACTCCGCCGGCGTGACCCACCGGGATGTCAAGCCGGAAAACGTTTTGGTCACCCATGATGACTTCGCCTATCTGGTGGATTTCGGTATAGCCCGCGCCGCCACCGACCCGGGACTGACGCAGACGGGGACGGCGATGGGAAGCTACAAATACATGGCCCCGGAGCGGTTCACCGGCGATGAAGTCACCTATCGCTCCGACGTCTATGCGCTGGCCTGTGTGCTGAACGAGTGTCTGACAGGCTCACCGCCGTATCAGACCGACAGCATCGAACGGATGATCGCCGCGCATTTGATGGAGCCCCCGCCTCGGCCCAGCGAACTGCGACCAGGAAGGGTTCCGCCGGCCCTGGATGACGTGATCGCCAAAGGCATGGCCAAAAGGCCCGAGGAGCGCTATCGCAGCGCCGGTGAACTGGCCAACAGCGCCCTCGACGCGCTGACCGCATCCGAGCAGCATCAGGCCGTCAGGATTCTGCAGCACGGCGAGGACGCGGCCGCCGCCGAGACGATGGCTCGTCCCGCAGTGCCCGGCGCCGGCGCCCAACGTTGGGCCGCCCCTCCTGTTGCTGGCGGCGGCAGCTGGCCCAGCCAACCCGAGGTCCAATCGTCCGGCAGGTCTGCGGGTGCACCGGCGTTCGGCCCACCGCCCGGCGCGCACCAACCTGATTTCAAGCCCGCGGCGCCCCAGCCCCGCCGCAACCGCAAGTTATGGCTCCTGGTCGGTGCTGCCGTGGTCCTGCTCGTCGCCGCCCTGGGATACGTGGTGCGCCCGCACCACTCGGCGGCGCCCGCATGCGGACAAACCGTGTTGCCATTCACCGGAATCGACTTCCGCCTCTCCCCGGGCGGCGTGGCTGTGGACACCGCCGGCGACGTGTACGTCAGCAGTGAGGGCATGTACGGGCGGGTGGTGGAGTTAGCGGCCGGTTCGAACACGACGACGGTGTGGCCGTTCGCCGGCCTTTACCAGCCCCAGGGGCTGGCGGTGGACAGCGCCGGCAGCGTCTATGTCGCCGACTTCAACAACAGGGTGGTGAAGTTGGCGGCCGGGTCGAACCACCAGACCGTGCTGCCGTTCGACGGCCTCAATTACCCGGAGGGTGTAGCGGTGGATAGTGCCGGCAATGTGTATGTCGCCGACCGCGGCAACGACCGGGTGGTGGAGTTGTCGGCCGGGTCGAACAACCAGACCGTGCTGCCGTTCGACGGCCTCAATGACCCAGATGGCGTGGCCGTGGACGGCGCCGGCAACGTCTTCGTCACCGACTCCGACAACAACAGGGTGCTGAAGTTGGCGGCAGGGTCGAATACGCAGACCGTGCTGCCGTTTACCGGCGTCAGCGTGCCATGGGGGATCGGGGTGGACAACGCCGGCGACGTGTATGTCACCGAACATGACAACAACAGGGTGGTGAAGTTGGCGGCCGGATCGAACGCCCTGACCGAGGTACCCCTCACCGGCCTCAACACCCCGTTAGGGGTGGCGGCCGACACCGCCGGGAACGTGTACGTCGCCGACCGCGGCAACGACAGAGCGATCAAATTCGTCGTTGCCGGATGCCCCGGCTAGCACCGGGCGATCAAGGGTCAGCGCCGGCGGATTGCGATCACGCGGTTGGCCGCGGCGGCCGCCAGGTAGACCACCGCCACTACGATGATCAATGTCAGCGCGGCGCCCCAAACCCGAAGGAAGCCAGCGTGTTCGGGATTGTTGAGTTCGGTGTAGATCAACAGCGGCAGGGATGCCATGTTGCCGTTGAATATGTCGAAGTTGATGGCGCGGCTGTATCCGACCAATACCAGCACCGGTGCCGTTTCGCCCATAACACGCGCGATCGCCAGCAAGACGCCGGAGATGATGCCCGGCATCGCGACGGGAACGACGATCCGCATGATGGTTTTCCATTTCGGAATGCCCAACGCGTAGCTGGCTTCTCGCAGGTCGTCGGGAACCAGCTTGAGCATCTCCTCAGTCGACCGCACCACGATTGGCAGCATCAGCAAGACCAGCGCGAGTGACACTGCGAAGGCGCTCTGCTCGAATCCCGCGGTGGCGATCCACAGGCTGAAGATGAACAGCGCCGCGACGATGGATGGCAGACCGGCGAGCACGTCGACCATGAAGCTGGTGAACCGGGCGAGCCGGTTGGAACGGTATTCGGCCAGGTACACCGCGGTCATGAATCCCAGTGGTACGGCCAGGATAGCCGCCACCCCCGCCTGCACCACGGTCCCATAAAGGGCGTGATAGACCCCGCCGGAAAATTGCTCCGGGAGCACTCCGCGCAGTGAGTGACTCCACCATCCGGGCTGGATGATGGCGTACCAGCCTCGTTGGATTACCACCCATAGCACCCAGACCAGCGGTACCAACGCGATGAGGAACGACGTGACGAAAAACAGTGCCGCGATGTGGTTTTTGATCCGCCGGCCGATACTTATCGGCTGAACCGCCGCAGCTTTGACCGGCTGGTCGAGGGCAGTGCTCATGCCTTGACCGCCCTGCCCACAATCGCGCGGGCGGCCGCGTTGACGATAAATGTCAGGACGAACAGCACGAACCCCGCCGCGATATAGGCTCCCGTCGGCAGTGGCTCGCTGAATTCATTTGCCGCAGAAGCGATTTTGGAGGCGAATGTGTAGCCGCCGTCGAAAAGTGACCAATGTCCGGCTTGAGCCGATGCGCGCAAGATGATGAGCACCGCCACGGTTTCGCCGAGCGCGCGACCCAACCCCAGCATCGACGCGGCGACGGCGCCGCTGCGACCGTATGGCAGCACGGTCATCCGCACCACTTCCCACTTTGTCGCGCCCAGTGCTTGGGCGGCTTCGATGTGCGGGCCGGGCGTCTGCCGGAACACTTCTCGCGATACCGAGGTGATGATGGGCAGGACCATCACGGCAAGCACGACGCCGGCGGTGAAGATATTGCCGCCGCCGGCCAAGGAAACGTTGCCGGCCTTGAACAGAAACAGCCATCCCAGGTGGCGGTTGAGCCATGCTTCGATCGGCTCCAGCTGCGGTGCCAGCACGAAAATCCCCCACAACCCGAAGACGATCGACGGCACTGCGGCGAGCAGATCAACCAAAGCGCCGAACGGGCGTGACAGCCGCGCCGGCGCATATTGCGTCAGGAACACTGCGATTCCGATCGCCACCGGCACCGCTAAGGCCATGGCGCATAGTGAGCTCAGCACCGTCACCATGAAGAGGTCACGGATGCCAAATGCCAGGTTCTTGCCGTTGGTGGTATCGAATTGCGCGCTGGTGAAGAAATTCGCATGGTTGGCGATCAGCGACGGGATGGCATGGAGCAGGAGGAAGATCGCGATCAGACCGATCGCGATCGTGATCGTCGAACCGGCCAGGGCGGCGACCAACTTGAACAGTCGGTCGCCCCGCCCTACCTTGGCCCCTTCGCTAGCGCTCGGCGCGGGCGTTGTCGCGGTCGACAGGGTGGTAACCACAGATCACGAGATGGCGTTGACCGCGGTCGACAGCCTCGACTTGAATGCGTCGGGAATCGGGATATATCCGTTGTCCGCCAACCCATTCTGGCCGGGACCGATGGTTGCCTGCAGGAACGCCTTCACGGCCGTGCCGACCTGGCTGTCGGGGTATTTGGAGCAGACCACCTCGTACGTCGCCAGCACAATTGGATAGGAGCCCGGCTGTGTGGGCTTGTAGAACGACACCGTGTCGAGCACCAGGTCGTTGCCCTGTCCTTTGATCTGCGCCCCGGCGATGGTCTTGCCGACCGAATCGGTGCTGATCGACACCGGATCGGGGCCCGCCGACGTGACGATCTTGGCCACGTTCAGCTTCTGCGCCTGAGCGAACGACCATTCGTTGTAGGTGATTGATCCCGGGGTGCTCTTGATGGCCGCCGAGGTGCCATCGTTGCCCTTGGCGCCTTCACCGACACCGCCGTTGAACGACTTTCCGGTGCCCTTGCCCCATGCACCGTTCGATGCGGCATCGAGGTATTGCTGGAAGTTGTCGGTCGTCCCCGACTGGTCACTGCGGAAGACGACATGTATCGGCAGCGCGGGCAAGGCCGTGCCGGCGTTGAGCGCCGCGACGGCCGGGTCATTCCACGTCTTGATGGTGCCGTTGAAGATTTTCGCCGCCGTCGGCCCGTCCAGGGTCAGTGCGGTCACGCCGGTGACGTTGTAGGTCACCGCGATCGGGCCGAATACCACCGGCAGGTCCCACGCCGGTGAACCGCAGCGCTGCTGCGCTTTGCCGTGTTCGTCGGCGCTCAGCGGCACGTCCGAGCCGCCGAAATCTGTTTGGCTGCCTATAAATTCGTTTATCCCAGCACCCGAACCATTGGCTGTGTAATTCAGGGTGTGACCTGGGCAGGCCTGTTCGAACGCGTTGACGAAACGGGCCATCGCATTTGCCTGGGCCGTGGATCCACTGGCTTTCAGCGTCTGCTTGCCGCCGCAACTCACGTTCGCCGACGACGAACCAGACGTCGCAGCACCTTGACTTGTCGTGTTGTTATTTCCACATGCGGACAGCACCACTGCACCCGTGGCCAGCACACCTAGCGCAGTGCCCAATCGGTTGAGTTTCAAATCGATTCCTTTGAACGGTCGGTAGACGTAAAACCGTTGCTGTTCGAGGCGAACGCCGGGAAAATTCGAAGCTAACAATCCGTCTCGCCAAGCCGAACGTAGCGCCAGGCCGAGCGGGTCTGCGATTTCCTGACGTAAATCAATCACTTGACTTAACCGCCACCGCGCCGATTAACTCTTTGGCATGGTCCATGAACTTGACGGCAAGGTCGCGATCGTCACCGGCGGCGCATCGGGCATCGGTGCCGGCATCGTCGAGAAGTTCGTGGCAGAGGGCGCGCGGGTGGTGATCGCTGACATCGACCGCGATCGGGGCGAGGACTTCGCCGCCAAGATGGGCGCCGACGCGATCTTCCAGTCGGTCGACGTATCCGACCCGGAACAGGTCGGGGCGTTGATCGGCTTCGCCGTCGAGACCTTCGGGGGGCTGGACGTGATGGTCAATAACGCCGGAATCTCAAGCCGGATGCACCGCAGCTTCCTCGACGACGATCTCGCCGACTTTCAGCGCGTCATGGCGGTCAACGTTCTCGGAGTGATGGCGGGCACTCGCGATGCCGCGCGGCAGATGGCATCCGCAGGCGGGGGCTCGATCATCAATCTCTCGTCGATCGGCGGCATTCAGGCCGGCGGGGGAGTGATGACGTACCGCGCGTCCAAGGCGGCGGTCATTCAATTCAGCAAGTCGTCCGCAATCGAACTGGCCTACTACGACGTTCGGGTCAACTGCATTGCGCCGGGGAGCATTCCGACGCCGATTCTGGCGTCCTCGGCATCCGGCAAAGGCCGCGAGGAGCTGGAACGTTTCGAACAGACGCTCCGCGCGCAGATGCGTGCCGACCGTCCGCTGCAGCGAGAGGGCACGCCCGAAGATGTCGCCGAGGCCGCGTTGTATCTGGCCGGTGATCGGTCGCGTTATGTGACCGGCACCGTCTTGCCGGTCGACGGTGGCACGGCCGCCGGCAAAGTTCTCCGGCGCCGCGGCGATAAGTGAATTAAATCAATCACTTGACTTAATCAGCGTCAAGGCGTTGACTGGCCGAGTGACCACCGCGAGGGCCGCGCGCAGCGACCGGGCCAGCACGACTCGTGAGGCAATCCTGACCGCGGCCGAGCGGCTGTTTGCCGAGCATGGTGTCTTCGCCGTGTCGAATCGGCAGGTCAGTGAGGCCGCCGGGCAAGGCAACAATGCCGCGGTCGGCTACCACTTCGGCACCAAAACCGATCTGGTTCGGGCCATCGAACAGAAGCACCGGGTGGCCATCGAGCAGCTTCGGGAACGCATGGTCGCCGAGACGCTGCAAACCGGAGCCGGCGATATGCGGAGCTGGGTCGCCTGTTTGGTACGCCCACTGACCGATCACTTGGCGGCGCTGGGCAACCCGACCTGGTACGCGCGCTTCGCCGCCCAAGTGATGACCGATCCGGCCTACTACAACATCGTTGTCAAGGACGCGCTCAGTTCTGAATCGCTGGTCCAGGTCATCGATGGCATCAACCGGTGTCTTCCCGAGTTGCCGATCGATGTCCGGGTGGAACGCAACCTGATGGCGCGGAACCTGCTGATGCACACCTGCGCCGAGCGGGAAAGAGCAATGGCCAGCGGCGATCGCAAACTCGGCGTAGCCGAGTGCAGCGGGTCGCCGCCATTGAACACAGGCGATCGCAAACTCGGCGTAGCCGAGTGCAGCGGGTCGCCGCCATCGAACACAGGCGCATCCGTGCCGGGAGCCTCGTGGCAGGCCGCCGGTTCGGGTCTGATCGATGCGGTCGTGGGACTTTGGCTGGCGCCGGTAACACCGCACGAGTGAAGAAGCTGACCATGAAAGTGACTGTTGATCAAGACATCTGCGCATCGTCGGGAAACTGCGTGATGCACGCGCCCGAAATTTTCGACCAGCGCGACGACGACGGAGTCGTCGTTGTGCTCGACGAGAACCCGCCCGCTGAGCAGGCTGACAACGCCCGCAAGGCCGAGGCGGGTTGCCCCGCACTGGCCATCCACATCGAGGAGTGAGAAGTGTCCGACACCCTCACCGGCACCGCAGCCGAGACGATCTCTGACGTCCCGGAGTATCCGATGGCCAGGGCCGCCGGCTGCCCGTTCGCTCCGCCACCGGAAGTGATGACGCTGGCGGAGAAGCGGCCGCTGTCGAGAGTCAGGATTTGGGATGGCAGCTCACCGTGGCTGATCACCGGCTACGACGAGGTGCGGACGCTGTTCTCCGACTCGCGCGTCAGCGTCGACGACCGCCGCCCGGGCTTTCCGCATTGGAACGAGGGCATGTTGTCGACGGTGCACAAGCGCCCGCGATCGGTCTTCACCGCGGATGCCGAGGAGCACACCCGGTTTCGCCGCATGTTGTCAAAGCCGTTTACGTTCAAGCGGGTAGAAGGTCTGCGACCGGTGATCCAAAAGGTCACCGACGAGCACATCGACGCGATGCTGGCCGGCCCGCGGCCCGGCGACATCGTCACGGGGCTGGCGCTGCCGGTGCCGTCGCTGGTGATCAGTCA
>DASQRI010000474.1:0-6890 GCA_035642975.1 Mycobacterium sp. | reverse complement strand
CGTGCGGAATCAGACGATCAACGCCACGGTGACTGGCCTTCCCACCGCCGTCCAGCAGTGGTGGGCTTTTCGTTCCGTGTGCACGCCCACCGGTTGCGTTGCGGCGGGGGCTGAGTTGGACGAACCCAACCAACAAGAGGGCACCGGCACGACAGGTGTTCTCCGTTTTGCCGATGGTCAGTGGCAGGGCAAGCCAAACCTTCAGGCACCCTCGCAGTGCGACGGAACAAAGCAGCCGCTCACCGACGACGAGACGCGGCTTTGGTCGTGGGAGCCACAACCTGGCGCCACACTTCGAGGCATTGAGGTCGGCACCATTCTGAGCAATGAATGCGGCAAGCAAGGAACGGTGTACCGGACTCCGTTTGTCGCGACACGCAGGGGAGATGTGGCGCCGAGCGTCATCGTAGCCGACCCAGCATTGTTCGAGGCCCGTGCAGATAGATGACGCGTCAAGCCTTGGCGATGCAGGTTCAGCGCTGGCTGCGCGAGGCGGCTCTGCGCATCTCGAGCTCAAACCCGCCAGCCTCCGCCGCGTAGCCGATTGCGCCGACGGCAACTCCGACCACTTGCCATAGGACGTGGCCGCTGAACAGAGCAAGTTGACCGCGGACATTGCGACTGACGGCCACCTCGGTTCGACGACCGAGAGTTTCATTCACATTCATAAGGCTAAAAGGACAGAGCTGCGATCAGGCGAACTGTCGCTCTGTCGGCGTGTCGAACGCGAATCAGGTTGCTAGATAACGAATGCGGCGTAACCAATCGGTGTCACGCCGTGGCATTGCCGGCGTGCCACTGATCCCACGGGATGTTCCAGTCACCGAGACCTTCGGTCCCCGACAGCGGCGGGCCAAGGGTGTTGAGCACCTGGACGATGTCGCCGCGCTTGGTGTGCTCGAAGAACCATTGGGCATTGCTAGGGCTGACATTGAGGCAGCCGTGGCTGGTGTTGGTGTGGCCTTGGGCGCCCACCGACCATGGCGCCGAATGCACGAACACCCCGCTGTAGGACATCTGGGTGGCGAAATCCACCTCGGTGCGATATCCGTTGGGCGAGTTGACCGGTACTCCGTACGTCGACGAGTCCATGATCATGTGCGCAAACCGCAAACCGAGAATGTAATAGCCGCTCGCGGTCGGGGTGCTGTCCTTGCCCATCGACGTCGGCATGGTCTTGACGACATCACCGTTGACCCGCACGGTGACCATCTTGGTGTTGTCGTCGGCGGTCGCGATGACCTCGTCACCGATAGTGAAGTGTGAGTGCAGATTGTCTTCGCCGAACACCCCGTCACCCAGGTCGACACCGTAAGTGTTGACCGCGATGTTGACGGTGGTACCTGGCTTCCAGAAATGCTCGGGGCGCCAACGCACTTCGCGGTTGTTCAGCCAGTAGAACGCGCCCTCGACGGGCGGATCGGTGGTCACCACGATGGCTTTCTCGGCGGCCTCGCGGTTGGCGATGGCCTCGTCGAACTGGATGGCGACCGGTTCGCCGACACCCACCACCTCGCCGTCATGCGGCATCGCGTACGGCATGGTCAGGTTCTGCGGCGAATGGGTCTGGAACGTCAGTTGACGGGTCGCCATCCCACCCAGCCCACGCGCTTTGGCGGTCAGCGTGTAGAGCCGGTTGTAGCCCAGCCGCTCGGTGGTCGACCAGTGCACGCCATCGGGGCTGAGTTGGCCGTCAACGTCCCCGCCGTTCTCGTTGACCATCTCGACCGAGGCCAGCACACCGTCGTCCGCGCTCACCGTTATCGGGGTGTCCACCGCGACGCCGACGGCGCCGTCGGTCACCGACGCGCTGAGCTTGGGGACGAGCAGGTCACCGAACGGCGTGGCCTTGTCCATGATCGCCTTTGGCGCCGGCGTGCCGCCGCCGCTGCTGCAGGCGCCCGCGCCGAAAACGGCAAGCGGAACCATCAGCACGGCCAGCCACTGCCGGCAGCCGCGCTGACGCGTTATCAAACCACCTGCCACCTGCGTTGCTCCCCCTCACGACGTGTAACGCGGTGTTACTGGGGAGTAGTCTAGGCCGTCGACGACTGTTGACAGTCACCAGCGAGTGACCTCACGCTCGGCGATTTCGTCCGCCGGCAGAATGGCTGTTATTGTCGCAAACGCAGTCCAACAGGATGCACGCGCCGTTAGCTCAGTTGGTAGAGCAGCTGACTCTTAATCAGCGGGTCCGGGGTTCGAAACCCTGACGGCGCACCCACCCTGACCAGCGGTTTCCCGGAATCACGGCGCCCGGCCAGACCCGAAAACCAGCCCCGGTGTCACGACGCTGTCACAACTCCGCCCAGCGCCGCGACTGCCATGATTCGATACATGGCGCGCAGCCTCGAGCAGCTTTCCCGCACCACACATCGTTGCCGTGCCAGCGGTTGGGCAAATTTCCGTAGACTCGTGAAGCCACGCAAACGCTTCAGCTGCGTTCAAGTGACCTGGCGGCGTTAGCCAGCTTCAAGGGAGGAATCATGCCCGCTCAGCAAGGCCGCCGTTCGCCTATGCGAGAACTATTCGCTGTGACAACCATCGGTTTGCTCACTGTCATGGTCGCCTGCTCGACTGCCCCGTCCGCCAAGGGGCTTCCTGGCGACCTGCCGGGCATCGAAGCGCCGCCATCACAAAAGCCCGACGTCACACAGTTGACCGAGTCAATGTTGGTTGACCAGTCCTCATTTCCGAATATTCCGGGCTCAAAATTCGTTCGCGCTATCAGCGGGAATAGGGTAGATGTCCAAGTTTCTCCATCCGAATGCTCGCCTCTAGTAGTGGGTTACGACACACCGCAAAGTGGCTATGGCGGTGTGGTGGGGGTGGGCGGAATGGACGTTCACCTCACTATGACTTCGGATCCACCCGACATACAGACTCTCTTAAACAACTGTGGCACGGTCAGTGGCTCCGGCCCGACAATCCCCTTAGTAACCTGGCATATAAAACCGCTCGATGTCGCCGGAGTACCTAGCTGGGCGGGCGCGGTAGACATGAGCGGGAATGCCGCGGTTTTCGGCACTTATCGTGGCGTGTTTATCAAATCTAATTCTGGCCTAGATCGAGGAAACGATGCGGTGAAGGTCTTTAATGACCAGGTGGCAAAACTAGCGGCCGTCTAAACGGATCACGCCGATATGCGTAAGCCGATGGGCAATCGCTCCCAGCCAGCGACGGTTGGCGTTGGCACGAGCTGGAAGCTGTCGTAGTCGATGTTCCATTCGGGCCAGCGGTGTTTGCCCCAGTGCTGCCAGAGCCGGGTGGCCTCGCTGGGTAAAACATTGCGCTCGGCTATACGAATATCGGAGCGACGACGTTGGTCAGGTAATTGACCATCGGGGTGATGTCGTAATTGTAGTGATCAGCCGCGGCGCCAGCCCCAAGAAAATTTAATCCGTTGGCGATGGCCTCGGCATCGGCGATCGGCATGCCGACATCCTCGGCGACCTCTTCGATCGTGCCGAGGCTGGGATCATACACGGCGTCATAGACCGTGGTTTCGACGTAGCCGGGCGGGGCTTCAGCGGTCCACGGGTTCGGCCCAACGGGACAGCTGCTATAGAGCTCTGTCGCCCCGTCGTCGGAGCCCAGCCAGACGAAATCCAGCCAGTTCGACGGGGTTTGGTCAGGGGTCAGGTCATCTGGTCCCGCGATGCCGCCCGTCAGAACACCGTCAACCAGTCCCGGCATCCCCCACCCGGCGTAGGCGTTGCCGTTCGCGAAACCGGGCGAGCGGCACGGGTTTCCCCACATCAAGCCAGCGGGCACACGGCTAGCCAGGTTGTTGGCGAGAATATAGTCACGCCACCAGTGGCTGCCACAAATCGCCCCCTCCGAATAACCGAGGGGGATGATCAGGTTGTCCGGCCACACCTGGGTCGCGAGCCGAACACCCTCGTTGTAACCGTCATCGACCGACTGACCCAAAGGCGGGTTTATTATCGACGCCGGGTAGTTGCCGACCGGCTGCCAGTAAAAAACTTGCGGGACCGCTGTCGCTGCGGCTAACCCGACGGCCGCCGGCTGGGGCGCGGTCGTGTCCCACATGCTCACACCGGCGCCCGACCACGTCAGCAGAACGATCGGCAAGGTGCCCGAATATTGCGGCGGATAATACAGCCCGTCGAGCTTGTCGGAAACGTCCGACCATGTTGTTGCCACGTCAGCCAGCGGCCTTCTTCTGCGCCAGCACCCACTCGAGGATCGTCATCAAAGCGTCGAACTCGCTGTAGGTATTGCCGTCCGACGCTTGATAGGTGGCGGTGTGGATCTTGCCGAGCGTGGTTGTGACGTCGAGAACAGACGTGGTGGTTTGGCTTGGTGCTTCGGGATAAGGCGCGCTAGAGGCTAGGCCGAAGATCGCCATCGGGGCGAGTTGATCCACTTCGCGGTAGCTCAGCGGGCCGGTTGCGCCGATGCCGTCGAGCTTATCGGAAACGGATTGCGCGGTGGCACCCACATTAGGGCTTGTCATGAGCTTTCTTACCTCCCTAGTTGGCGTATTTGATCTAAGGTTCCGATGCTCAGGGTCGCTTGTTCGCTACGGACTGTCGTGCGCGACCGACGGCTCGCAGCCGCTGGCCTGCCGCAGCATGGCGGCGGCGATGTTGAGGCTTCTTTCGCGTCGCCGTTAAAACCTTATCCCCCTTCCACACTTAGCTTCCGGTTTTAGCTTGCCTACCTCGGTGACGAGCGCCGCGAGTTGGGTGCGCCCGCCACGTACGCCTGCTCGTCTCCTAATCCCGCCAACCCTGGCGATCTCCGCGCTCGCCAAATTCGCGCGGCGAGCGGCCGCGAGACGTGCTCACAGTATCGACCGAACCTGAGCGTCACACGCGGAAGGTGAAGGCGATGACGGTACCGATCGGAGTCAACCCGGCGCCGTTGGGCCTGTCGGCGGGGATCGAGACCGCCGGGGCGGGCACGCTGGCCGGGGCGACCGGAGCTGCCGCACCGGCGATCACGGCGGTGTTGCCGCCGGGCGGCGACGCCGCCTCCGCGGCGGCGTCCGCGGGGCTCAACGCCCGCGGCGCTGAGACGGTGGCCATGATGACCGAGTTGACCACCATGGGGTCCCTGTTCGCCGACACAGTCGGGGTGAACGGCATCGGCTACGCCGCGGTGGACGGCATTAACGAAGCGACGCTTGCGATTTGATCCCCGCATAGCCTATGACGTTCTACAGGGATTCCGCGCCAACCCCCCGGAGGTGAACTACTACACGTTCACCTCCGGTGATCACGCCGCGGGCGCGGCCACACAGAGCCTGACCGGACTGGCGTCACCCCACGCGGGCAACAGGTCCGGCGATGGCGGAGACACCGGTGACATGAAGCCGCCGGATGACACCGGCAGCGGTGACGGCCCGGGGGATACCGCCCCGGCCGCGGGTGGGCCGACGACACCGTCCCTGGGGGTGGTGCCGTCGACCGGCCCGCCATCGACCCCGCCGACGACGCCGACCGGTGGGCCGCCCGAACCCCTGCAGGCGTCGACCGGGGGTTCGGCGGGAACGATGCCGCTGGGCGGGATGCCGCCCGGCGGTGCCGGCGGTGCCGGCGGCAAGGACGCGCCTGTGCGACCGAAAAACCTTGTGGTGCCGCCGATTCCGCACACCTAGTCGGTCGCCGGTAAGGTGAGCGCGGATCGCATCGCGGTGTCGTCGACGGCACCGCAAGATCCAGAGCCGCCAGGTGACGATCAGCCCCCGCGCTCACCTGGGCGGATCGTTCGTCGCATCACCACGGTGAAACCAAAGGACGAGGGGCAGTGACCCAGGATTTCGGGTTCGATGACCTCGGCGACGCGGAGAAAGTCAAGTTTTGCGAGGCCGAGGTTGCGGCCACGCTGGGCAAGCTCGACGAGATGATCGCGCAACTGGCTTCGCTGCGCACCGAGGTGGAAGGCCCTGATGGGTTCGGTTCACCCTCGGCGATGACGGGCGGTTGTTGACCCTGTCCATCGACGATGCGGTGCGCACATCGCTAACAAACTTGGCGCTCGAGAAGAAGCTGAACGACCTGTTCGAGGCCGGCAACGAAGCGATGCGCTTGTCCCGCCGCGAATTTTGGAAAAGCTTCCAGGATTTCGGCGGTCCGTACGCATGACTGCGCTTGGCAGGCGCAATATCCGTGCGCCTGAAATATGTTGGCTTCGCGTGCCGTAACTGCACCGCGTGCTATTAACCTTCCTCTAACACTCCTGCAGACCAACCCCGTCGCCGGTTACTTGGTGTTGTCGGAGTCGGGGATGTTGGGTGTCGGCAGCGACTGGATCAGGCCCGACAGCAGGCCCAGAATCCCCGACCCGCCGGCGGCGGTGACCTCGTTGAGGATGCCGTTGGTGTCCGGGTTGGGCGCGCCGACCGCTTTCTGCAGCGCCGCGACGGTCGAGCCCAGCGAACTCTGGTTGCCCGTCTCGGTGACGCTCAGGGCGTCCACCTGGGTGAGGTTCTGGCCCTCGCTGTTCTGCCCGAGCTGCGCCCACCCGCTGCCCAGCGACGTCGGCGAGCCGGGCAGCAGCGGCATCGGCGGCTCCAGCAGACCGAGGAGCTGCTGCGCGCTGAGCACGACCAGGTTGTAGATGTCTTCCTGCTGTGCTTGTGTCAAACCGCTCAAGAAACCGTCCTCCTGTGGTGATGGGGTTGGGGTTGGGGCGGGTGTTGGTGCGGCGAGGCCGAACGCCGCCGCCAAGTCGGCGCCCTTGAAGGCGTTGCAGTCGATCCCGGTGAACGGCGGGATGTCGGCGCTGTCGGTGAACTGCCAGATCGTCGGGGTGGCATCCCCGTAGGAGTCCCAGCCCTCGCCCGAATCCCCGCCGGCGTCGGCGTAGACCACGCTGGCGTAACCCGACCCGTCCGGGTAGGCCGACGAAATCACCGTCGG
>DASQRI010000473.1:0-7343 GCA_035642975.1 Mycobacterium sp. | reverse complement strand
GTGCCGCCACGCGTCCAAGGCGGCGTCGGCGTTACCGGCGGCGGTGGCATCCAGCCAATGGATCCGGTGGTCGCGGCGGAACCAGGACCGCTGGCGACGCACGTAGCGGCGGGTGCCGATGAACGTCGGCTCCCGCGCGGCGTCGCCATCGCCTCCGGCGTCGAGGTCGGCAAGCACCTGCGCGTAGCCCAGCGCCCGTGCCGCGGTGACACCGTCGCGCAGCCCGCGGTCCAGCAGCCCGATCACCTCGTCGACCAGCCCGTGCGCGAACATGTCGTCGGTTCGCCGGGCCAGTCGCTCATCGAGAAGCTCTGTATCGCAATCCAATCCGACGATCACGGTGTCCCAGCGTGGTGTGCCGATGACGGGTGCCGACGCGGCGAAAGGCTGACCGGTGAGCTCCACCACCTCCAGCGCGCGCACGATGCGCCGGCCGTCGGTGGGCAGGATCGATGCCGCAGCCGCCGGATCGCGGGCGGCCAGCTCGGCGTGCAACCCGTCCACCCCGAGCTCGGCAAGCCGCAGCTCCCATTTCGCCCGCACCGCGGGGTCGGTCGCCGGGAATGCCCAGTCGTCGAGCAGCGACTGGATGTAGAGCATCGAGCCACCCACCAGCACCGGAATCTTGCCACGGGCGGCGATCGCCTCGATGTCGGCGGCGGCCTCCCGCTGGTAGCGGGCGACGGTCGCGGTCTCGGTGATGTCGAGGACATCGAGCTGGTGATGCGGGATACTGCGGCGTTGTGCGGCGGGCACTTTGGCGGTGCCGATGTCCATTCCGCGGTAGAACTGCATCGCGTCGGCGTTGACGATTTCCCCGCCGAGCCGCTCCGCGACGTCAAGGGCCAGCTGCGACTTGCCGGTGCCCGTGGGGCCGACGATCGCCAGCGGCCTCACGGCTGCCAGACGCCGGCGAAGTATCCGACGCCGTAGGGCGCCGCCCGGTAGAGCTCCTTGGCCGACCGGGATGCCGGCTCGGCCAGACCCGCGAGCACACCGAAGGCCACCCGTCCCCTGACCCGCTCGGGCAGCCGGGCCAGCGCGGCCAGATCACCGCAGGCCAGCGCGTCATCCAGGGCGAGCTGAACGGCGGCGTCCTCGGGGTGATAGCCCCCGGGCGCGGCCGGGGTCAAGGTGTTGGCGCCGTCGGCGACGATCAGCACTCCGGTCGGCTCGCCCCCTTGGTCGATCTCGTCGCGCAGTTGCCGGCCAAGCGCGAGCGCCGCCTGGGCGTCGTGGTGTGTCGCGTAGACCCGGACCTGCGCCTCAGAGTCCGGCTGAGCCTGCGCCCGAACCCAGCCGGCCATCAGCGCACACAGCGGCATGTCGACCGGCTGACCGCTGGCCCGCGGCGAAAGCCGCACCGCCAGGTCGACGCCGAAACCCGCGAAGGTGCCGACCGCTTCCGGAACGACTACGCCGTCGGCAGCGCCCACGCCGACGGCGACCCAACGCGGCGGTAGCGCGGAGACGGCGGCGATCATGGCCGCGCGCAGCTCAGCTACCTCGTCGGCCGCGGTCCCGGCAAGCTCGGGGACCAGCACCGGCGCGGACGGAACGATGGCGATGACGCTCAGCACGCCATCAAACTAGCTTTCCGACGCCGCCAACAATCGCCCGGTGGCAACGTCGTCAGCGTGGGCCTGCACGGTCTCGGCCTCACCACGAGCGAGAGCCGCGGTCGCGAGCACCGTCAGTACTACCGCCACGACGAGGACGAAGGCTCTCTCGTCGCCGGGCTGCAGGGTTTCGCCGAGCACAGCGACGCCCAACAACGAGCCCACCACCGGCTTCGCCACCGTCATCGTCGGCATGGAGGCGTTCAGGGGGCCGCCCCGATACGCCGACTGCTGAAACACCATTCCGGCAAACGCCGCCACGATGCAGGCATAAAGCTCAGGGGCGGCCAACAGCGGCCAGATGCCGCCCTCGGCGGCCTCCGTTGCCCCTTTGACCAGCACCGCGAACAAACCCAGCGATGCACCGGAAACCGCTGCCAGCAGCACCGCGGCTATCGCCCGATCCGGCCACATCCGGGCACCGAGCACGCACAGCGCGATCAGCGGCCCCATGATCGCGGCGACGACCAGCCACGTCGACCACGGGGCCCGCGAATATCCGGCGGTTGGATTGCCGACGGTGACGACGACGGCCAACGCGGCGGCCAACACCGCCGCCCAGGCCCAGTCCCACCGACTGATGGGGTGCCCCGTCATGCGGGAATAAATCGGTAGAGCGAACAGCAGCGCCGTCACCTGCAGCCCGGTAACCAGGATCACCGATCCAAGAGTCAGCGCCGCGCCCTGAAGGACATAGTTGGCGATCGCCGCCAGCGCACCGATACGCCAAGCGCGATTTCGCCATGACATCAGGAACAGCGCCAGGTAGCCCACCGGCTTGTCGGTGACCTCGTGAGCAGACCGCTGGCGCACCACGTTGCCGATCGCCGACGCCAGCGCAGCAGCAAGGGCCAGCAGTGCCGCGATATCTGCCTTAGGCACGGCCTACCTCCTCACCGGTGCTGATTCGGGGGTCAAACACCAACTCTTCCATGCCACGGTACTTAGCCGAGTAATGAAGGCCTTGGCACCGCGTGTCGCAGCTAACGTTCACGATCGCGCCTTCTCAGCGACGATCACATCGCGTCCGGCGCCGGCCGCAATGGTGGCCGCCTCGCCGCGAGCCAGCGCAATGGTCGAGACGACAACCACTAGCGCGGCAGCGAGCAGAACAAACAACTCGGCGCCGTCGGCGTCCAACGTCTCGCCCAGCACCAGGATCCCGAGCAGCGAGGCGACCACCGGCTTGGCCACGGTGACCGTCGGCAGCGACGCGGTCAGCGCGCCGGCCCGAAACGACGACTGCTGAAAGATCATCCCGGCCAGGGCGGCCGGTATCAGACAGTAGGCTTCGGGCGCCCGCAGGAATGCCCCGAAGCCGCCGGAAACCGCTCCGACGGCACCCTTGGTCAGCACCGCGAACAACGCCAGCGACGAGCCCGCCACCACCGCCAGCAGCACCGGTGCGGCCGAACCGCCCGAAAACACCCGAGCGCCCAGCACGCACAACACCAAGATCGGTCCCATCACGGCGGCCACTGCCGCCCAGGCTGTCAGCGAACCCCGCCAGTGGCCGCCTCCCGGGTGGCCGACGGTGACGAGAATCGCCAACCCCGCGGCCAACAGCACCGCCCACATCCACTCCGACCGCGTCACCCGGTGGTGAGCCAACCGCGCATAAATCGGCAACGCGAACAGCAGCGACGTCACCTGCAGCGCCGTCACCAGCATCACCGACCCCAACGCGAGCGCGCCCGCCTGCAGGCTGTAGTTGGCCACGGCGCCAACGGCGCCCAGCCACCAGCGGGTATCGCGCACCGACAGCCAGAACAGTTCGAGGTGGCCAACCTGCTTGTCGGTGATCTCCTGGGCGGACCGCTGACGGATGACGTCGCCGATCGCGGACGCCAGCGCGGCGCACAGCGCGAGCACCGCTGCGAAATCCGCTTTCGACATCCTTCACCGCCCGTTCACGACCCGTTTCACCAACCACCCTAGGGCGCCTGGCGACGGGCGGCCGGTTAAACCTCAGCGCCCGTCGTCATCAATTCGGCGCCGCGATATCGACGTTCGTTATGGGTGGCCCCCCGTCGACGGCCTCATTGCCGTTATTTACGCGCGCGGTCATAAATTGTTTCACGATTAATGGGTATTACGGCTAACGCGACGGCAGCAATTGATGCAGGAAAACCTGCGCTCGGACGGACTGCACTGCCAACTCGGAACGCGCAGCGCAGCAAGCTGCTTCAATACTGGTGAGGTCCTGACGGAAGTACCTCGTGTCGACGGCGCCGCAATGCGCGGCAGGTGCGCGGCCAATAACCGCGCGAAGGGTAGGTGACGGCAGTTCATGACGCCTGAAGAGCCACACAATGAACCTCCTCGGCCGACCCCGAGGCCAGGCCCTCGGCCCGGGCCGAGGCCGACACCCCGTCCCCAGGCACATGTGGTCGTTTCGCCGCCGACCAGCGACCCACACCGGTTCGGACGTGTCGACCCCGACGGCACGGTGTGGCTGATCAGCGCGACCGGCGAGCGGATCGTCGGGTCCTGGCAGGCCGGCGACCCGGATGCCGCGTTCGCCCACTTCGGCCGGCGGTTCGACGACTTGAGCACCGAGATCGCCCTGATGGAAGAGCGGCTGGCCGCGGGTACCGGCGATGCACGCAAGATCAAAGCCACGGCGGCAGGGTTGGCCGAGTCGTTGCCGACCGCGAACGTGCTCGGGGATGTCGATGTGCTGGCCGCGCGGCTCGCCGCCATCACTGAGCAGGCTGAAGCCGCCGCCGCCGCCGACCGGTCCCGTCGCGACGAACACCGCGCGGCCCAAATCGCGCGCAAAGAGGCGCTGGCCGCCGAAGCCGAGGAGCTGGCCAACACCTCGACGCAATGGAAAGCCGCCGGCGACCGGCTGCGCGCGATCCTCGACGAATGGAAAACGATCAGCGGTTTGGACCGCAAAACCGACGATGCTCTGTGGAAGCGCTATTCGGCCGCGCGGGAGACGTTTAATCGGCGACGCGGATCGCATTTCGCGGAACTGGACCGCGAGCGGGCGGGCGCCCGCGAGGCCAAGGAGCAGCTCTGCGTGCAAGCCGAGGAACTCGTCGCTTCCACGGACTGGGGCGCGACCAGCGCCGAGTTCCGCAAGCTGCTCGCCGAGTGGAAGGCCGCCGGACGGACGGCCCGCGACGTCGACGACGCGCTGTGGCACCGCTTCAAAGCGGCCCAGGACACTTTTTTCAAGGCGCGTAACGCCGCGACCGCCGGACGGGACGCCGAATTTCATGCGAACGCCACCGCCAAAGAGGCGCTGCTGGCCGAAGCGGAAAAGCTCGATACCAGCAATCACGAGGCGGCCCGATCCGCGTTGCGGTCGATCGCCGATAAGTGGGACGCGATCGGCAAGGTTCCCCGGGAACGGTCCGCCGAGTTGGAGCGACGGCTGCGCGCGATTGAGAAGAAAGTGCGGGAAGCGGGCGAGTCAGACTGGTCCGATCCGCAGGCTCAGGCCCGCGCCGAGCAGTTCCGGGAACGTGCCGAGCAATTTGAACGCCAGGCCCAGAAGGCCGAGGCGGCCGGTCGCACCAAGGAAGCCGAGGAGGCCAAGGCCAATGCCGAGCAGTGGCGGCAATGGGCTGACGCTGCCGCCAACGCGCTGACCCGCAGGGACTAACCGGATCCCTTGCCGTTGGGCTTGGGCGGCTGAGCGCCGTCGGGGTCGTCGAGGGTTTCCAGCAGCGTGCGGGCCTGACGGTATCCGGCGGCTTTACGGCGCTGCTCCTCGGCGGCAAGCTGGACGATCGTGCGCGACCAGACCACCCGTGCCCAGTGAAACGTCAACAGGATGACGGCGATCCACGCCACGACCAGCCCCACACCGGGACCCGGGTGACCCGAGGCCACCGTCTGCCGCGACCACACGGCCAACAACCCGGCGGCGCTGGCCACCGCCGAACCCGCCAGGGCCACCCAGGCCAATGCCCAGCGTCGGGTCAACAACGCCAGCATCGAGAAGCCGACACCGAAAACCAGTGCCAGCCAGGCGAATACCCGTGACGGCAACGCCACCGCGGCCGCGCTGGAACCGTGCGTCGCGAACAGCACATCCCATCCGCGCACGCTGCCGGTGTGCGGCAGGATGAACGAGCCGATCAGTACAAACACCAGCACGGCGACAACCAAAGCCCTTGCACCCGGATCGATTTCGCGTGCGATACGGCGCTCGGCCGCCTCGATGTCGTCCTTGAAAGCGTCGAACTCGCCGCGATCGTCGTCGTTCTTGCTCATCGAGCGCACCCCGATGGTTCCACTGTCGCGGCCGATGTCCCGATGCCCGGTATGCCAAGGCTCAACGGCCCGGCTCCTCCTCGGACTCGTGCCTCGCCCGCATCGTCGCCGGGCGGGCCGACACCGCTTGGACGCCGCCCGGACGCGCAGGCGTCGCCGGCACGGGTGCGGCGGTGGCTGATGACGTCGCCGTCGGCGATGAGGTGATGCGGCGCGGCGTCGGTGATCTTCGTCGTGACGACGTCGCCCGGGCGCACCTCCTGATCGCCCGGTGCGAAATGCACCAGGCGGCCGTCTCGCGCGCGCCCGCTCATCCGCGCGGTGCGGCTGTCCTTGCGGCCTTCCCCGGTGGCCACCAGCAACTCGACGGTTCGCCCGATCTGGTTGCGGTTCTCCTCCAGCGCGATCTGGTCTTGCAACGCCACCAGCCGCCCATACCGTTCCTGCACGACGGCTTTGGGCAGCTGACCGTCCAATTCAGCGGCGGGGGTCCCGGGGCGTTTGGAGTACTGGAAGGTGAACGCACCCGAGAACCGGGCCTGCCGAACGACATCCAGCGTGGCGGCGAAGTCGTCCTCGGTCTCACCGGGGAAGCCGACGATCAGGTCGGTGGTGATGGCCGCGTGCGGCATGACTGCACGCACCCGGTCGATGATGCCGAGATAACGCTCGGCACGGTAGGAGCGCCGCATCGCGCGCAGCACCCGGTCCGACCCGGACTGCAACGGCATGTGCAGGGCCGGGCAGACATTCGGCGTCTGCGCCATCGCGTCGATGACGTCGTCGGTGAATTCGGCCGGGTGCGGCGAGGTGAATCGCACCCGCTCCAGTCCGTCGATGCGCCCGCATTCGGTGAGCAGCTCGGCGAAGGCGCCGCGATTACGCGGTAACCGCGGGTCGGCGAACGACACTCCGTATGCGTTGACGTTCTGGCCCAGCAGCGTGATTTCCAGCGCGCCGTCGTCGACCAGTGACCGCACCTCGGCCAGGATGTCGGCCGGGCTACGGTCGACCTCTTTGCCCCGCAAGGCTGGCACAATGCAGAACGTGCAGCTGTTGTTGCATCCGACTGAAATGGAAACCCAAGCGGCGTAGGCAGATTCACGGGCCGCTGGCAGCGCCGAGGGGAACTCCTGCAACGCCTCGGCGATCTCCACCTGGGCAACCCTGTTGTGCCGGGCCCGCTCGAGCAGCGTGGGCAGCGAACCGATGTTATGGGTGCCGAAGACCACGTCGACGTAGGGCGCCTTGCGCAGCACCGCATCTTTGTCCTTTTGAGCCAGGCATCCGCCCACCGCGATTTGCATGTTCGGGTCGCTGCGCTTGCGCGGGGCCAGGTGGCTGAGGTTGCCGTACAGCTTATTGTCGGCGTTCTCCCGCACGGCGCAGGTGTTGAACACGACCACGTCGGCGTCGGCGCCGTCCGGCGCCCTCCGGTAGCCCGCCGCTTCCAGCAGGCCCGCCAGCCGTTCCGAATCGTGGACGTTCATCTGG
>DASQRI010000472.1:0-14382 GCA_035642975.1 Mycobacterium sp. | reverse complement strand
CCGGGTAGAGATCAAGGCCATCGACCCGCCGCAATCCATCAAGGACGCGATGGAGAAGCAGATGCGGGCCGAGCGCGACAAGCGTGCGGCAATCCTGGGCGCCGAAGGCCAACGCCAGTCTCAGATCCTCACCGCCGAGGGCGACAAGCAGGCCGCCGTCCTGCGCGCCGAGGGCAACCGGACGGCAGCGATCCTCAAGGCCGAGGGCCAGGCCCGCGCTATCGACGAGGTATTTCAGTCGGTGCACCGCAACGACCCCGACCCCAAACTGCTTGCCTATCAGTATCTCCAGATGCTGCCGCAGCTGGCCCAGGGCCCGGGAAACACGTTCTGGGTAATTCCAAGCGAGGTCACCTCCGCCCTGCAAGACGTGTCCCGCGCCTTCACCCAGGCGCTGCCCAAGTCATCGGCCACCCGCGAAGCCTCCCCCGACGACTTGGCAGCGCAGGCTGCCGCCGATGCGGCTCTGGCGGCGCAAGCCGTCGCCGATGCGCTCGAAGGCGCGGCCGAGGCCGACGGCTACCAGACCGCGTCGCCAAGCCGACTGTTGAACGGGTGACCTGGGACGGGCATATCGGACCATCAGAACAACGAGCCTTTGCCGGATCGCTCCGCGGTCGCTCGGAACATCGCGTCTATTCGAGCTGCGCAACTGGGCCTCGCTCAGCCCCATGACGGTTTACCTGGTGCCCGAAATTGGGGGTTGACCTGTGTGCCAGGTAGTAGTAGAAAATCTATTGCTCTGTAACGCGCCTGACAAAAGAACCCCCGCCGCGCACATGTCTTCGCCGCGAGGATTCGATTGGCCGGAGGTTGCCGAGCGCACAAGTTAGCAGAGGTATTCCGCAAGAGGGGTATGCGATGCAACAACATCTGGGACACGAGAATCGCTTCGCCGTCGAACAATCCAGTGGCGGCGGCAAAGTAGGTGTCGAGCAGGAATTAGCCGGTGGCGGACCCCACCGGGTCGGCTGGTTTCGTTTCTACTTCGAAGACGACCGATGGGAGTGGTCGCCCGAAGTAGAGAAGATGCACGGCTATCTGCCAGGGTCGGTCGCCCCAACCACCGAAATGGTGCTGGCTCATAAGCATCCCGATGACTATCGGCAGATCGCTCACACCCTCGAGCTGATCCGCCAGACCCGCCAACCGTTCAGCAGTCGGCACCGCATCATTGACGTGGAAGGCCGGGTACATCACGTTCTGGTCGTTGGCGACCTTCTGCGCGATGACAACCTGACCGTAATCGGCACCCACGGCTTCTATGTCGACGTCACACCTTCCGAACGGGCACGCCAAGACCAGGTCACCGCGGCCGTCGCCAGAATCGCCCAAAACCGGTCCGGAATCGAGCAGACCAAGGGCATGTTGATGATGGTTTACGGCATCGATGAACCGACCGCATTCGAACTGCTCAAGTGGCGATCCCAGGAGGCGAACGTCAAACTGCGGGCCCTCGCCGAGCAGGTAGGCAGCGACTTTCTTGAGCTCAGTCGCGGCACGTCACACCCAGGTCGGTCGGCCTACGACAACCTACTGCTAACCGCGCACCTTCGCATCGACGCGGACAGCCGGTCGGGGGACGCCACCGTCCTACCGCCAGCAGAGGAGACCGGATAGGTAACCTCGCGTCACAGTCAACGCGGGGCCGAGCCGGCTCGATGTCGTGCCGCGTCGCCGCGGTCGCCCGCTTAGGAAACCACCAAAGATTAAAGGGCCGCTGAACTGAGGCCCTTCTCTGTGGTGGAGCTGCCGGGAATCGAACCAGGCTCAGATATCGGTTTGAGCTGCACAAATGCCGGACTTTGTTACGCGATACGACGCGGAAGTACGCGAAACGACCTGCGCATACGCCAAAAGTGTTGATGCCATCAACATCCCGGCGACAGACCTAGTCATCGCCGACTAATCGAGCACCAGCAATCCAACATCTATTAACGCGCTCCGCTTCAACAGCGGCGCCGGGTGAGGTTAGCCTCCAAGTATGGTCGCGTCACCTGCCGCGCTCACCGCTCCAGAGCTGGAATTGCGGCAGCAGGTTCGTGCCTTCCTGGTCGAAACGCTGCCCTGGGGGACATTCGAACCCGGCCTCGGGATGGGCGCCGAGGTCAACCCCCAATTCTCCGCCGCGCTGGCCGAGCGTGGCTGGATCGGTATGGCGGTCCCAGCACGTTACGGCGGTCGCGACGCCACCGCCGTCGACCGCTTCGTCGTCGTCGAAGAACTGCTGCGCTGGGGGGCTCCAGTCGGGCACCACTGGGTGGCCGACCGCCAGATCGCCCAGGTGCTGTTGCGGTACGGCACCGAGGAACAGAAGCAGTGGGTGTTACCGCGAATCTGCCGGGGCGAGTTGTGTTTTTGCATCGGCATGAGCGAGTCGGACGCCGGCAGCGACCTCGCCTCGGTACGCACGAAAGGTGTGCGCGACAACGACGGCTGGCGGGTGTCGGGTGCCAAGGTATGGACCAGCAACGCCATGCGCGCCGACTTCATGATCGCGTTGTGCCGAACCGGGGACGGCGAACGCCATGCGGGGTTGAGCCGATTTCTGATCGACATGCGCAGCCCCGGCGTGACCGTCAGACCGATCCCCTACCTCGACGGCAGTATCGACCACTTCGCCGAGGTGGTCCTTGACGGCGTGCTGGTGCCCGACGAGCGGGTAGTCGGCGAAATCGGGCAAGGCTGGGCGCAGAACGGGAGCGAGCTGGCCTTCGAGCGCAGCGGCCCAGACCGGTGGATCTCGACGTTCCTTCTCGTTCAGGAGTTCATCCGCGAGTGGCCAGATCTAGCCGCCAGTCCCGCCGGGAGTCGGCTGATCGGCGAACTCGCGGCCCAGTATTGGGTGCTGCGCCGGCTTTCGCTGGCCGTGGCCAGGGCGATCGACGCAGGCGGCACGCCCGCGGCCGAGGCAGCGCTCATCAAGGAGATGGGCACCCGGTTCGAACAGGAAGTCGTCACCTCGCTGCGCGAGTTGTTGGATCGCGAGCTGGTGGCGCCGCGTACGTTGTTCGAACGGTTGTTACGTCGCGCCACGTTGGACGCGCCGTCATTCACCATCCGAGGCGGCACCAACGAGGTGCTGCGCTCGGTCGCCGCCAAGGGTCTGTCATGAGCGAGAGCGAACTATATGGCTTGGCCGCCAAGCTGTTTGACGAGCACAGCCGGTGGCAGGACGTCGGCGAGGCCGAAGGCTCCGGCTGGGCTGAAAGCCTGTGGAAAGCATTGCAGCAGACCGGATTCACCGACGTCCCGATCCCCGAGGCGCTGGGCGGCGCCGGCGGCAGCGTCGCCGACGCGGTCCAACTGCTCCGCGCCGCGGGAGCGCACGCGGCGCCGGTGCCGCTGGCCGAAGCCGGACTGGTCGGCGGGTGGCTACTGGCGTCCGTCGGTATTCCCCTGCCCAACGGGGTTCGTACGGTACTACCGCCCGACAACGAACTCCGTCTCGACGGCGATCGGCTGTCCGGCACCGCGCCCGCCATCGCGTGGGGCCGCGAGGCCGAACACGTCGTCGGACTCGTCGACGGCGTCGTGGTGCTCGCGCCCGGACCCGCCGCCCAAGCGGGCGGCCCGGCCGTCAGCCGCGGAACCAATATCGCCGACGAGCCCCGCGACACGGTGGTTTTCGACGGCGTCCCGGTAACCGCACGCGCTGCCGCGCCCGACGCGGTTACCGAACAATCGTTGTGGGAGCGCACCGCGCTGGGGCGTGCCGCGTTGATGGCCGGCGCGATAAGCGCCGTTGCGGCAATGACATTGCGCTACAGCGGCGAACGTGAGCAGTTCGGGCGCCCGATCAACCGATTCCAAGCCGTGCAAGCACATTTAGTGCACATCCACCAGCACGCCACCGTGCTCGAGTCGGCTGTCGACGGCGCAGTCGAAGCTGTCGAACTCGGTCGGGGCGGCTTCGAAATCGCTTGTGCCAAAATGCTTGCCGACCGGGCCGCGCAACTGGTGACCGCGGCCGCTCATCAGACCCATGGCGCCATCGGTATGACAAAGGAGTATCCGTTGCACTATCTCACCCGTCGACTCTGGGCCTGGCGCGACGAAGCCGGAGGGCATCAACGCTGGGCCAGTCGGCTCGGCTCGGCTCTGGTCGCCCAGGGCCCCGACGCCCTGTACCCGGCCATCCAGTCCGGGTCGGAGGTCGTGCAATGAAGCAACTACGGCGCCAAGACGAAGTGACGCTCGCATTCGAGGTGCACAACCCGAAGTCGCCCCGTGTGCCGCTTTTACTCACTCACGGTTTCGGTGCGACCGCGGGCATGTGGGACCCGAATGTCAATGCCTTGAGCATCGACAGGCCAGTCATCGTGTGGGACCAGCGCGGCCACGGCAGCAGCAGCGCACCCGACGACATGGACCGCTACAGCGAGCAGAACAGCGTCGCCGACATGGCGGCCATTCTTGATGCCGCGGGTGCCGATCGGGCCGTAGTCGGCGGAATGTCCTTGGGCGGCTACCTATCCCTGGCCTTCCACCTCGTCCATCCGCAGCGGGTGGCCGCGCTGGTGCTGGTCGACACCGGGCCGGGCTACCGCAATGACGAAGCCCGCGCCAAGTGGAATGCGTGGGTAGAACGACGCGCCCAAGAACTCGAGCGCGGCCAGACGCGCGCCGATGCCTCGCCGGAACTCGCGCAAGCGTTGCATGAGCACCCCGAGGGGCTGCCCCGCGCCGCGCGCGGTGTCATGGCCCAAAAGGACGCTCGGGTGATCACATCGCTCAACAGCATCACGGTGCCCACGCTGGTGATCGTCGGCGCCGAGGACACCGACTTTCTGGCCGGGGCCGACTACATGCACCGCCGTATCGCCAATTCCCGCAAGGTTGTCATCGACAACGCTGGGCATGCGGCGAATATGGACCAGCCCGCGGCGTTCAATGCGGCGGTGCGCGAACTACTGGAACAGCTGTGACCGCGCCGGACGTCACCGTCGAATCCACCGGCCACGTGGCCCTGGTAGAGATCCATCGGCCCCCGAACAACTTCTTTGACACCGCCTTGATCAAGGGCATCGCCGACGCCTACGAGCGACTGGACAGCGACGTCGAATGCCGGGCGATCGTGTTGTGCGCGGAGGGAAAACACTTCTGCGCCGGCGCCGACTTCTCCGGGCCCGCCGAGGATCGTGTGTCGCCCAATGAGCTTTACGCCCAGGCCATCCGGTTGTTCCGCACCAGCAAGCCGGTTGTCGCCGCGGTGCACGGCGCCGCGATCGGCGGCGGACTCGGGCTTGCCCTTAGCGCAGACTTCCGGGTGGCCGCGCCCACCTCGAAATTTGCGGCCAACTTCAGCCGGCTGGGGTTTCATCCCGGCTTCGGGATAACCGCCACGTTGCCGCGCGTCGTCGGCCAGCAAAAAGCGCTTGAGTGGATGCTCACCGGTGAGCGCCTCGGTGGTGAAATCGGCTATGCTGCAGGGCTATTCGACGAGCTAGCCGCCGACGGCGACGTGCGCCCGGCGGCGATTCGATTCGCCGAGCGAATCGTTGCCTCGGCTCCCTTGGCACTGACAAGCATCCGTGCCACGGTGCGCGCCGGACTCGCTGATGCTGTCGCCGCGGCCACCGCCCGCGAGTTCGAAGAGCAAGCACGACTACAGGCGACCGCCGACTTCCGCGAGGGTGTGGCGGCAGCAGCCCAGCGCCGCGCTCCGATGTTCACCGGCCGCTGACGGGTGGTGCGCTGTACAGCATTGGTGCGGTGGTCTATGGACTGCGCCGGCCTGACCCCATGGTCGACCACCTTCGGCTATCACGAGATCTTCCACGCCTGCACCGCGGTCGCGCCGATCTGCCACTACCATCGGACATCGTCTTCGATCACTCCACCGTTTGGGTCGAGCTGAGACTCAACCTTAGGCTGGCGGGCGGATCTGCCGTCGCTCCCCCCGCCGTCGGTATGCCTGCCAGCGGCGGAGTCGATAGTCTGCCGAGCCGCCCAGGGCAGGGGTCGATGATCCCGGCAGCGCCGGCCGCGTATATGGCCTTGAGCCCCTGTTTGCTACGTGTACAGCGCAGCTAAGCTCGCCGTTTTCTTCTGGAGGCGCCCGAGCGGGCGTTGGAGCTGTCGGCGTCGCCGGGCCGGGCTATGCGGAGCCCGGAGACGATGATGTCGGTGACCAGCTCGATGTGGTCGACCGGGTCTAGAGGGCCGTCAACGGCGTTGAATTGATCCGAGAGTGGGCCGAGGGTGAACGGCGCGGCGGCTCCGTGGGCGATGAGGAACAGCAACGTTCGGGCTGGCACGCTTCGGACCACGCCGGCGTCGGCGAGCCGGTTCAGAGCCTGCCATAGCGGAGTCAGCGTCGGCAGAGTGAACGACGTCATGATGTAGTCGAGGCGGCTGGTCGAATGCAGGCCTTCCTGGTTCATCAACCTGACGAGTTCTGGGCGACGGGCCGAGGCGATCAGGAATGCACGAATGCCCTCCCGTACCCGCGACAGATCGTCGTCGGGAAGCACTCTTTGTTGCAGCTCGGCGTTCAGATCGTCGATCAGGTGCCGGAACTCATGATCGATCGCGGCATACCAGAGCTGCTCTTTTGAATGGAACCGCTGGTTGATGGTGCCGCGGCTGAGTCCCATTTCGGCGTTGAGCGTGCGCAGCGACATTCCGTCGTAGCCGTGCTCGGCGAAGGCGTGTAACGCGGCACGCAAGATCTCGTCGTCGTCTCGTATACGTGGCCGGCCGCGTGTCTCGACGGTCTGCACGGCATCTGTCGCCATGACAGCACGATACCTCTCGGCAGACATTTTCTTGACATATGGCGAGAAATAGTTCACGCTGACACCCATGAAGCGCGAAGAACACGTACTCAACGAAACGTTCAGCTACCGGTATCCCGGCAATGATGCAGACCACGCAATCCTGATTCAGCACGGGATCGCTTCCCACGGCGGCATTTACGACAGTTTCTGCGCGCACCACGCGTCCCATGGCGTGGATGTCTGGAGCATGGACGCTCCGGGTCACGGCCGGTCTGTGAATATGCGGCCACCTGGCCGGTTCAGCATCGAGGAGTGGGTCGCCGACGCGGTGGCTTTGGGCGAGCACATCGGCGAGACCACCGGCCTGCCGGTGTTCATCAAGGGATCATCACTGGGTGCCGCAGCGGCCTATTGCGCGCTACAGGCCTCTGATGTCTTCCTCGGCGCGATCCTGATGGGCTACGCAATCCCGTCCGCGCCGCTGATTCCGAACCCGAATCCCTTCCGCAGCGAGGCTTTCGAGCAAATCGATGCACTATTCGGCGACAAACTATTGCTCAGCCTCGACCGATTCATCAACTTCGATGAGGACTACGGCTACGTCGGTGCGAGCGAGCAAAAGAAAGCCGATCCACTGAACACCTGGTACTACGAATTACGGGCATTCGCATCCTTCTTCCGCTACGACCCAGTGGTACCGATCTCGCAGAACACCAAGCCGATCTTCTACACGGTCGGCGAGCGAGACACGACCTTCGGCCCGGACGTCGCCAAAACGGTCGCCGACGCCACCGCGGGACCCGTTGAACTGTATGTGCATCCCGACGGCATGCACCAGCTGATGCTGTCGCACACCGTCGCCTACAGCGACGTGGTGCTCGAATGGTGCCGTCGACAAGCCAAGTAATCACCTCAACATTTAAGGAGCAGCCCGCATGCCCACCACCCTGCACCCCCGCGGCGTCAACCATCTAGCCCTCGGCACACGAGACATGAAGGGACAGCTCGAATTCTGGTGCGATGTTCTCGGCTGCCCGCTACGGGCGCTGTACTACATGCATGGCGTCGAGGGCGCGTTCCACGGCTTCGTCGAACTGGCACCAGATAGCTACGTCGCCTTCGTCCAGCACCCCGACAATCCCAAGGACATCGAGTGGGGCGTCACTCACGCCGGCAATCCCGGCGGCGCCGTCACCATCGGCGGGATGCAGCACGTCGCCCTTCATGTCAACACCCTCGACGAGGTTCTGACGATGCGGGATCGGATCCGCAGCCGCGGGGTGCAGGTGATCGGCCCCATAGACCATGGCTTCATCAAATCGATCTACTTCGGAGGGCCCGAAGGCCTGAGCCTAGAAGTCACCTGCGGATACGATATCGACGCCAACGCCTGGGTCGACCCCGAAGTTGTTGGCCGCTGCGATATCTCGCAACACGAGGTGGAGGCGCTCAAAAACCCCGCCGTTTTCGACAGACCTACGACGCCCGTCGCGCAGCCAGCCGCCGATCCTGACAAACCCACCATGCACTGGCCCGACGCGTACGACCTTCTGGTGTCGATGAGCGACCAGGAAGTCTGGGACAACGCCAGCGAAACCACGCCCCCGGTAATCGTCGACTGATCATTGCGACTGAGCCCGCCTCTGCGGGCGCCGTTCGGCGGCTTCAAGGACAGCGGGATCGGCCGCGAAGGAGGCAAGCACAGTCGCGAATTCTTTACCGAAGCCAAGACCGTCGTGATGGAAATATAGGTTGGCGGCGACCAGACCATGGTTCATGAGGGCACCGCGGCCAGCGACGGATTGACCTGGATGACCCGGGCCGTTCTTCAAATATTGATGAAAAGAAAACTAGCCAGTCGGCACGCTGGTCGCGCGCGCAAAGCACCGACGGCCAAATCTATTGTGGAGACGTGGACGTTGTGCTCGGTGTCTCGATGACGACGCCAACGTCTGTGCGCACCGTCTTAGTGACCGGTGCTAAGGCGGACGGTGTCCCCGTCCACCAAGGTCATTTCGAAATTGCGCACGGTGCGGACTTGCCGTCCGCCACCACGACCGAGCAGATTATCTCCACCATCCTCATTACCCGCGAAACGGCGGCGAGCGGCGGCTATCTGGTGAGATCCGCGGGGGTGACCTGGATCGATGTGGCGGCGGCGACGGCCCTTCGAGAGGGTCTGGCGACGCGCAGGGTCGACAACGTCTTACTGGTGTCGCCGTTCGCCTCCGCGATTGCGTTGGCCCGCGCGGCGGGCGAGGCAGCCGGGTATGACCATACGGCGTTGCTGTGCATCGAACCGGACCTCGCGACGCTGGCGGTGGTCGGTTCGGCTGACGGCTCGGTCGTTGAGGTGCGCCGGCGGTTTCTGCCGATTGACGACGATGAAGCCGTGAGCGCACTGGCTGAGATCGTCAGGGACGCGGCTGCGATGGAGGGTGGTCCGCAGGGCGTATTCGTGGTCGGCTCCGGTGTCGATATCCCGCTGATCATGCCGGCACTAGTTGAGGCGACGTCGCTTCCGGTCAGCGCGCCCGAGCAACCTGAGACCGCGCTCGCCCGGGGTGCGGCCATGGCATCGGCGAACACCGAGCTGTTGACGTCGTCGGCGATTACGTTGGCCCGCAAGGCAGGTGAGTCCGCCGGGTACACGCACATCGCGCTGCTGTGTATCGAACCGGATTCGGCGACCTCAGCGGTGCTGAACATCGAGGACGAGTCGATCGAGGAGGTGCGTCGGCGGTTTTTGCCAAGCGACGATGCCGCGGCCCTGGCCGCGCTCGTGGAGATCGTCAAAGGTGTGGATGCGACGGAGGGTAGCCCCCAGGGCGTGTTCTTGCTCGGCTCCGGTGTCGACGTCCCGCTGATCATGCCGGATCTGGTTGCCGCGACCTCGCTTCCGGTCAGCACGCCCGAGCAACCGTCGGTGGGTCCGGCGCGGGGCGCGGCGCTGGCATCGGCGAACGCGTCGTCTTTGGCGTCATCGGCGGTTGCCTTGGCCCGCGCGGCGGGTGAGGCAGCCGGGTATGACAGCACGGCGCTGCTGTGCATTGAGCCGGACAGCGCGACGCTGGCAGTGGTCGGCACGGCCGACGGTTTGGTCGTGGATCTACGTCGGCGGTTCTTGCCGCATGACGACGATTCAGCGGTCGCGGCGCTTGCGGAGATCGTCAAGGGTGCGGGTGAGATGGAGGGTGGCCCGCAGGGCGTGTTCGTGGTCGGCTCCGGTGTCGACATCCCGCTGATCATGCCTGCCCTGGCAGAGGTCACGTCCCTACCTGTCACCGCGCCCGAGCAACCCGCAACAGCACCGGCCTCGACCACGACTACAGCCCGTTCGCCGCTGTTCGCCGCGTCCACCGCTTTCCTGAACGGACAAGCGCAACGCGCCACCGTCGGAGAAAACTCACCCGCGCAGGCCGCGAATGCACGGCCGGAGGTCCTGGAAGCCCGCGGCTTGTGCAAATCATTCGGTTCGGGTGCGACGGCAATACCGATCATTCACGACATCGATTTGCAGATACGCGCCGGCGAATTCGTGGTGATGGTGGGACCTTCGGGCTCGGGCAAGTCGACGCTGCTGAGCATCCTCGGGTTGCTGGAGCCTCCGACAAGCGGCGAGGTTCTGGTGGACCAGGTGAGCGTCGCCCAGTTGTCTGCCCGGGAACTGGCAGGCGTTCGCGGACGCAGGATCGGGTACGTATTCCAGTCGTTCAATTTGTTGGCCGGATTGTCCGTAGCCGAGAACGTGATGCTTCCGAGTCTGCTCGCCGGTCAGGCCGGTCGCGCGCAGTACGACCGGGCCATCTCGTTGTTGGATCAGTTCGGGCTGGCCGGGATGGCCAAGCGTGTGCCCGCGGAGCTGTCCGGTGGTGAGCAGCAGCGCGTCGCGATCGCTCGCGCGTTGTTCATGGCTCCACAAGTCGTGCTGGCCGACGAGCCCACGGGCAACCTCGACACCAAAAATGGCCGCCGCGTGATCGAGGCGCTCTACGACCTCAACGCGGCAGGCCAAACCATCGTGTTGGTCACTCATGACCGGTCGATTGCCGACGAAGCTCCCCGGTTGGTCTCCCTCCTCGACGGCCGCATCGAAAGCGACGAGCGGCAAGTTCGACACAGCGGCGCGGCATGGCGCACACCGCACTAGCCGCGGCCGTCAGCGTCCTGCGGCTCATCAACCTCCGGGCCATTCGACGGCACACTCTTCGCGCGCTGCTGGCGTCGCTGTCGCTCGGGGGCGGGGTGGCCATCGTCGTCGCGGTCATGATTGAAACCAGCAGCGTCCGTAGCGCAATCGATGACGTCGGTTACCGGATAGCCGGCCCCACGCCGCTGCGCATCGTCGGCGCCGCGACCCAGGGTGGGATCGGGCCGGCGGTTATCGGTGCTGCCCAAGATGTTTCGGGGGTATCGGTGCTCGCCCCCGTGGTCCGCGCGGCGACGCAGGTGCGCGACGACGACCGCGAAACCGTTGTGCTGGCGTTGGGAATCGACTGCTCGGCTCGTTGGATGATCGACCCTAAAGTGTGCGGTGCCGGGCAAAAAGAGCCGCAGGTATTGGCAACCTCGACCACCTTTGGCCGCTCGTTGGGTAAGTCCCCGACGTTGGCGACCGACATCGGTCAGCTGCCGATATCTGGACTCGCCCAGATCCCGCAGCTGGACAGCGTCAACAACGGCCGTGTCATCGTGTTGCCGCTCAGCGCAGCCAAGGTGCAGTTCGCCCGAGGCGACCGAGTGGACACCGTCTATGTCACCCTGGCAGATAACGCTGACGCGTCCGCCGTCCAGGCCCGCATCGCCGAGGCGCTGGAGGTGCTCGGGCCGGGATACCGGGTTCTGACCCGCAACGATCCGGCCGCGGCATTCAACGTCAACATCGTGCTGTTTCCGCTGCTGGCGATCTTCGCTCTGATCGCGGTCGGGATCGGGGTGATTCTGATCGCGCAGCTCACCCGGTTGTCAATTCAAGAACGCCGACGTGAAGTCGCGATCGCCGCGGCTCTGGGCGCCTCGCCGCTGTCCACACTCGTGGGATTTCTCGCCGAAGCCGGCCTGCTCGGAGCCGCCGGATCGGTCGTCGGAGTCCTGCTCGGCGCCATCATCGCCAGACCCGTCGTCGCCAGCGCCAGTGAGCTGACGCAACAGTTCGTCGGGGTCAACGTGCCGGTTGTGGTCGAACCGGGTGTCGTCGTGGCGGGACTGGGAATCGGGGTGCTGCTCGCCCTGCTCGCCGCCATCGTTCCCAGCCTGTCGGCGTCGAACACCCCGATCGCGACCGAGCTTTCCGGCCGGGCCGCCTACGAGGACACCAAGTCGGCTCGCGTCTGGCCTAAGGCGGCGGCGCTACTTGCGACGGGTTTTGTGGGCGTCTTTCTGGTGTGGTCGGCGACGTTGTCGGGCGGGCTAACGCCGTGGCAGGCCGCCATCGCCAACGGTGCGGTGGTTGTCGCAATCGTCGGATTGCTCTTGGCTGCAGCGTATTTGAGCGCACAAATCCTGGCGGCGATACGGCTCCAACCGGACCGAGCACATAGCGCGGTCCTGGCGATTGCGTTCACCGGGTTGCGCACAGATCAGTCCCGGACGACCGCGATTGCCGGTGCCGTCGCGGTCCCCGTGGCCGTCGCAACGTTGCTGTCGGGATTCTTGGTCGCCATCGATCGCGGCGTCGAAAACGTGGCGCAAGCGCAGGCGAATGATCGCTTAGTGGTTACCACCACCCGATTCACCGACTGGGGCTCAACGGATGCGAAATTCTCTCCCGACAGCATGGCGAAGCTTGCTGCGCTGCCAGGGGTCGGCGGCCTCGAACGAATGGCGGAGGTCGAGATCACCCTCGCGAACGGATCGCTGGCCTACGTACGAGCCGAGGATCGACCAACCTTCTCGTATCAGGTTTTCGCCGGGCAGTCCCCGAGCGAAAGCGTGGATGCGAATCAACTGGTCGTCGGCGGCATTCTCGCTCGAGAAATCGGCACTGGCGTCGGCGACACCGTCCTGCTGGGGAGTGGACCCAGCGCCCGGAAAATCCCCGTCGGGACCATCGTGGCCACTCCTGAAGTGGGCGGGCGCCGAATCCAGATGTCCTACCGGCTAGCCGAAGAGATCTTCGGTCGGCAGCCGGCCGGTTTGGTTTTCATCAAGCCGGCAGGAGGTGTCAGGCTTCAACGGATCGCCGACGAGATCAAGGCCGGCCACTTCAACCAGCCGCTGACCGTGGTGGATGCCAACGGGTATCGAGTTTCGGTGGTCAGCGGTGAATCCCGTTTTCTCGCACCGTTGAACACGCTGAAATACGGTCTCCTCGCGATCGCTTTCATATCGGTGTCCTCGACGCTGCTGCTTCTCGGAATTCGGCGGCGCCGCGAGATCGCTCTGATCCAGGCGCTCGGTGCCACCCCAGCCAAAGTGTTCGCGGTGACCACGCTGGAAGCCGTTATCGCGAGCGCAACGGGTGCCCTTCTCGGCGCGGTGGTGTCCGTCCCGATCATCGCAGCGGTCGGACGGGCCGCGATCGTCGACGTCGGTTCGGTGACTCCGCTGATTTTCCCAGTGTCCGAAGCGATCTGGTATGCGCTGCTGGCCATCTTGTCGGCGGTCTTCGCGGCGGTGGTTCCCGCGTGGAATACCACCCAGGCCGCGCTGGCACCCCAGTTACGAGACGAGTAGCTGTCCGGGACCGTCAGAAGCGGTAGGTCGTGCAGCCAACCTGGAGCCCGGAGCCAACGCTCACGATCAACCCGACGTCGGCCGATTTCACCAGCCCGTGCTGCCAGGCATGCTGCAATCCGTGCGGCACCGAAGAAGACAAAGGGTCGGTGTCGGTGGCGGGGGCGACGAAGAGCGAACTCGCAACACCCAGTCGGGTGGCTAGTTCTTCGCGATCGGGCTGCGACAGATGCGGGGGAAACACCGCGGCTATGTCGGAAGGGGCGATCGCTTCGAGCTTGAAGAGTTCGCCCACAGCGTCAGTGATGATGTCCAGATAGTGAGCACTCAAGTCCGGGTCACGGTTGATTTCCAACCACGTTCGGCCGTCTTCGTGGCGGGTGTGGGTGGTGAGTGCACCGGCGTACTCGGGGTAGTGACGGAATACGAAACGGCCAAATCCTTTGTTGCCGTTGGTCGGCGACAAGATCACCGCTGACCCCGTCTCGCTGAGGCCGTAGTCGGGGTGCGCGTCGCTGCCGGAGTTGTTCTCGGTCTCCGAGGCGACGACCATCGCATGCCCGGTTTGTCCTGCGCCGATCATCTGGACGGCCACCTGGCAGGCGTTGAGAAATCCGACCGCGCCGTTGAACACGTCGAAGGCGAGAGTCTTGGGGCCGTCCGGAGAGCGCACGTCGTCATTGATCCCGAGTTCGCCGGCAACCAGCGCCGCGATGGCCGGCTCGCTGATGAATTCGTCCCGGTACACGCCGGCGTGGATGACCAAGCCGAGCTGGTCGCGGTCGAGCCCGGTCCGATCGAGGCACTGCGCGGCGGCCTCGGTAGCCAGTTCCACCGAGCCGCGCGACCCGGGCGGGCCGGCGGGGATGGTGCCGACACCGGCGATGCCCACCGCGGGCGGCGGTGGCGGCTCGGTGGTCGAGGCGTCGAGCGGCGCCTCGCGGCGGCGGTGGTCCTCAGAACCGCGGCGCAGCCGATCGGGCAG
>DASQRI010000471.1:0-2625 GCA_035642975.1 Mycobacterium sp. | reverse complement strand
GCGGCCAACTCGTCGCCCTTGGCCGAGTCGTAGTTGGTGAAAAAGGTGATTCCGTCTTCGTCGACGCCCTTGCACAGCACCGACCGGCTGACCGGTCTGCCCGCCTTGACAGTGGCCAACACCATCGCGTTGGGTTCGGCGACGCCGCCGCGCTCGGCTTCGCCAATCCATTTGCGCAACAACGCAAGCCAGCCATCGTCGAGCCAATCGACATCGAGGTCGGGGCTGCCGTCGCGCTCCCGGGATCCGTACTCCCTGCGCATTGCCGCCAGGTGCTCGTTGTCTGGTCCCGCCATCGCGCCAACGCTACTCGTGGCTGTTGCTTTCCGGCGTGTGCTGGAGAGATGTGCGCACCAAATTCAGAGCGGACCGGATTTGTCGGAGGTGGCTGCGATGATGACGTCATGTCTTCGACCGCATCCGCCGGCGCCGTAATGGTCAGTCCGCGCGAGCGTCTTGAGGTGTTGTTCGAGGAGCTGGCGGAATTGACCGGTCAGCGCAACGCAATCGATGGGCGCATCGTTGAGATCGTCGCCGAGATGGATCGCGACCAATTGTGGGGTGCGACCGGTGCGCGGTCGGTGCCGGCGTTGGTGGCCTGGAAGACGGGCTGCTCGCCGGCGAACGCCCACACGATCACCACCGTCGCCAGTCGGCTGGAGGAGTTTCCGCGCTGCGCCCAAGGCATGCGGGAGGGTCGACTGTCGCTGGATCAGGTGGGCGTCATCGCGGCGCAGGCCGGCCAGGGATCCGATGAGCACTACGCGCAGCTGGCGGTCTGCGCGTCGGTCAATCAGCTGCGCACCGCGGTAAAGCTAGAACCGCGACCCGATCCCGAACCTCGGCCCGAACCCGAGCGCTCGATCACCACGACCAGCAACGAGCAGGGCAGCTGCTACCGGATCACTCTCGGCCGCCATGAGGCTGCGAAGTTCGACGCTGCCTTGGCGTCTCATCGTGACGCGCTGATCGCCGAGTGGAAGCGCGATCACGACAATGGCCAGAGTGCTTCAGATCAGCGGCCCCCGTTGCCGACCACCGCCGAGGCGTTTATGCGCCTGGTCGAGGCTGGCTGGGACGTCGAGGCGGCCCTTCGCCCACACGGGCAGCACACCACCGTGGTGGTGCATGTCGACACGGAGCAGCGCGCTGCGGCCCTGCATTTGGGTCCGCTGCTGTCCGACGCCGAACGTCGATACCTTACGTGTGATGCCACGTGTGAAGTGTGGTTTGAACGTCACGGCGAGGTCATTGGTGCCGGCCGGGCGACCCGCCTGATCAACCGGCGGCTTCGCCGCGCGCTGGAGTATCGCCACCGCACGTGCGCGGTTCCTGGCTGTGGCGCCACCCGTGGTCTGCACGCCCATCACATCCGGCACTGGGAAGACGGCGGCCCCACAGAGTTGGCCAACCTGGTACTGGTCTGCCCCTATCATCATCGGTTGCACCATCGTGGCGTCATCACCATCACCGGACCCGCAGGCGCGCTCGTCGTCACTGACAACGCCGGCCGATCATTGAGCCCGGGATCGCTGGCGCGGCCACCCTCTCAACCCTCGCCCGCGGTGGCACCCTGCCCGGGACCTACCGGCGAGCGCGCCGACTGGTGGTGGTATGAACCCTTCCAACCCCAACCACCACCTACCATGTCCTGACGCTGAAACACGCAGGAGCATAAGCAGATTCGTGCGCAGGTGCCGGTTGCCTCCCGCGTCGTGGGCATCCGCGCCGACAACCTAACCCTCATTTGTTATGTCGCACGCGACGACCCGGCACCGGATGGTGCAATTTCCCTAAAACCAGGGAGGCTGCCGCTCTAGTTACCGACCGGTAGCAACCGGCCCGCGCTCGCGTGGGAGAATTCCACCATGACTGTCACCTCGGACAAGATCCCGGAGAATTTCGTTGCCGGACTCGAAGGCGTGGTGGCATTCACCACTGAGATCGCCGAGCCCGACAAGGACGGCGGCGCCCTGCGCTACCGCGGTGTCGACATCGAAGACCTGGTCGGCCAGCACGTCACTTTCGGCGACGTGTGGGCTTTGCTGGTGGACGGAAAATTCGGCCACGGACTGCCGCCCGCCGAGCCGTTCCCGCTGCCGATTCACAGCGGCGACGTCCGCGTCGACGTACAGGCCGGCCTGGCGATGCTGGCGCCGATCTGGGGTTTCCAGCCGCTGCTCGATATCGACGAGAACACCGCTCGCGACCAGTTGGCCCGCGCTTCGGTGATGGCGCTGTCGTACGTCGCGCAATCGGCCCGAGGCATCTACCAGCCGGCGGTACCTCAGCGTGTTATCGACGAATGCTCAACGGTCACAGAACGTTTCATGACGCGGTGGCAAGGCGAGCCGGATCCCAAACACGTCGAGGCCGTCGACGCCTACTGGGTTTCGGCCGCCGAGCACGGCATGAACGCCTCGACGTTCACCGCGCGGGTGATCGCCTCCACCGGCGCCGACGTGGCGGCGTCGCTGTCCGGGGCGGTCGGCGCGATGAGTGGCCCGCTGCACGGTGGTGCGCCGGCCCGGGTGCTGCCGATGCTCGAAGAAGTCGAGCGCACCGGTGACGCGCGCGGTTTGGTCAAAGGCATCCTGGACCGTCACGAAAAGCTGATGGGCTTCG
>DASQRI010000470.1:0-11123 GCA_035642975.1 Mycobacterium sp. | reverse complement strand
GAGAGCGGCCTGCAGAACTGCAACCCACACCGAGGTGAGCGCCGCGCACACATCGGTGACGTCGAGCATCCCGAGCAGATCGGCCGAGGCGACGCGAGCTAACTCGCGTCGGCGCAGCGATCGCGCGATCGCGATGGCACGCACCGGGTCGCTTTGTCGGCCCGCCGAGGCCACCAAGGCACCCGCCACCACCTCGGGGTCGACGTCGAGCAGCTTGGGCCCCGCCGGCCCGTCGCTGTAGTTCTGAATGACCTCGGGCGCGCGCATCAACAGATCCGGTACATACGCCGACGTGCCGAGCACATGCATCAGTCGCTTGGCCACCGCAGGCTTGTCCCGCAGCGTCGACAAATACCAGCGGTGGACGACCATCGCCTCACTGATCCGGCGGTAGGCCAACAGGCCGCCGTCCGGATCGGGGGTGTCAGACAGCCAGTCCAGCAGTCTAGGCAGCAGCACCGCCTGCACCCGACCGCGACGGCCGCTATGGTTGGTCAACGCGGCCAGATGGGTCAGCGCGTTGTGCGGTGCCTCGTAACCGAGCGCGGCCAGCTGGCGCTCGGCGGCTGCCGGCGTCATCCCCTGGGAAAACTGCAGGCCATCTGGCGCAAGCGATTCCAGCAGCGGTTGGTAAAACAGTTTGGCGTGCAGCCGGGACACCCGTCGGTGGTGGCGTTTGAGTTCCTCGCGCAGCACTCCCAGCGCATCGTGGCTGCCGTCGGGCCGAATGTGGGCCGCGCGCGCCAACCAGCGCAGCGCCTCGTCGTCGTCGAAAGCCGGCAACATGTGGGTGCGCTTGAGCCGCTGCAACTGCAGGCGGTGCTCCAGCAAACGAAGGAACTCGTAGGAGGCGGTCAGGTTCGCCGTGTCGTCTCGCCCGACATAGCCGCCGGCCCCCAGCGCGGCCAGCGCATCCACCGTCGACGCCACGTGCAGCGACTCGTCGGTGCGGCCGTGCACGAGTTGCAACAGCTGCACTGCGAACTCGACGTCACGCAGCCCGCCGGTACCGAGCTTGATTTCCCGAGTTCGGACGTCGGCGGGCACCAGTTGCTCCACCCGTCGCCGCATCGCCTGCACTTCGCTGACGAAATCCTCACGCTCGCAAGCGGTCCACACCATCGGCATCACCGCGGCGATGTACTGCTTACCCAGGTCCGCGTCGCCGACGGCCGGCCGGGCCTTGAGCAGCGCCTGAAACTCCCACGTCTTCGCCCATTGCTGGTAGTAGGCGACATGCGAGTCGATGGTGCGGACCAGCTCGCCGTGGCGCCCCTCCGGGCGCAGCGCGGCGTCCACTTGGAAGAAGGCCTCCGACGCCAACCGCATCATCTCGCCGGCCAGCCGAGCAGACACCGCGTCGGCCTTCTCGGCAACGAAGATCACGTCGACGTCGCTGACGTAGTTCAGTTCGCGCGCACCGCATTTGCCCATCGCGATGACCGCCAGCCGCGGCGGTATGGCGTCGCCGCAGACGGTCACGCCGGCGACCGACAACGCGGCCGCCAACGCGGCGTCGGCCAGATCGGCCAGGTGGGCACCCACAGCGCTGAAAGCCAGCACGGGCTCGTTCTCCACCGTCGGCGCCAGATCCAGAGCGGCCAGCACCAGCACCCGGTCGCGGTAGAGGACGCGTAGTCGCGACACCACCGAGCCTGGGCCATCGGCGGTTTCGGCCACGCACTCGGTGAAGGCGGCACTGAGCTGCTCGGCGGATGGCAGCTTCACCGCGCCCTGCAGCAAGTGCCATGCCTGAGGATTGGCGATCAGGTGATCCCCCAACGCCAGCGACGACCCGAGCACGCCGAACAGCCGACCGCGCAGCCCGCGGTCAGTGACCAACGCCGCGTTGAGCTCCTCCCAGCCGTCGCCGAGCGCCTCGGCCAACCGGACGACCGCGCACAGAGCGGCGTCGGCGTCCGGTGCACGCGAGAGCGACCACAGCAGGTCGATGCGTGATTCGGTGTTCCAGCCCAGCTGCGCCAAGTTGGCGCTTGCCCGCTCGTCGACCAACCCGAGCCGGCCGAGGCCGGGGACCTTCGGCCGCTCCGTCACGGGTTGGTTCACGTCCACGACGGTAGCGCAGATTCCTTGAGATCTGGCCGTGCCCTAAGTAACCGGTAGGACGACGGGCCTACCGGCGCCGGTCAGAGCGATAGATAGGTCTTCAGTTCGAAAGGTGTGACGTGGCGGCGGTAGTTCGCCCATTCTGTGCGCTTGTTGCGCAGGAAAAAGTCGAAGACATGCTCCCCCAGAGCTTCCGCGACGAGCTCGGAGCTCTCCATGGCCCGCAGCGCTTCGTCCAGGCTGGAGGGCAGCTCGCGGTAACCCATCGCGCGGCGCTCCTCGGGCGTGAGGTCCCAGACGTTGTCCTCGGCTTGCGGGCCCAGGACGTAACCCTTCTCCACGCCGCGCAGCCCGGCCGCCAGCAGCACGGCGAATGTCAAGTATGGATTGCAGGCTGAGTCCGGGCTGCGCACCTCGACACGCCGGGAGGACATCTTGTGCGGGCTGTACATCGGGATGCGGACCAGTGCCGACCGATTGGCTGCGCCCCACGACGCCGCGGTGGGCGCCTCGCCGCCCAGCACCAGCCGCTTGTAGGAGTTGACCCATTGGTTGGTCACCGCGCTGATCTCACTCGCGTGCTCGAGGATCCCGGCGATGAACGACTTGGCGACGTCGGAGAGTTGCAGCGGATCGTCCGGGCTGTGGAACGCGTTCACCTCGCCCTCGAACAGGCTCATGTGGGTGTGCATGGCCGAGCCGGGGTACTCACCGAACGGCTTGGGCATGAACGTTGCCCGCGATCCCTCTTCCAGCGCAACCTCTTTGATGACGTAACGGAACGTCATCACGTTGTCGGCCATCGACAGCGCGTCCGCGAAGCGCAGGTCGATCTCCTGCTGCCCGGGCGCGCCTTCGTGATGGCTGAATTCCACCGAGATGCCCATGAATTCCAGGGCGTCGATCGCGTGGCGGCGAAAGTTGGAAGCGCTGTGCACTGCTTGGTCGAAGTAGCCCGCGTTGTCGACCGGAACGGGCATCGTGCCGTCTTCGGGACCGGGTTCCAGCAGGAAGAACTCGATCTCGGGGTGCACGTAGCAGGAGAAACCGAGGTCGTTGGCTTTGCCCAGCTGGCGGCGCAGCACGTGCCGCGGGTCGGCCCAGGACGGCGAGCCGTCAGGCATCGTGATGTCGCAGAACATGCGTGCCGAGTGGTGGTGGCCGGAGCGGGACATCCAGGGCAGCACCTGAAAGGTCGACGGGTCGGGATGCGCTACGGTGTCGGACTCCGAAACTCGCGCAAAGCCCTCGATGGACGACCCGTCGAAGCCGATGCCTTCCTCGAAGGCACCCTCAAGCTCGGCCGGCGCGATCGCGACCGACTTGAGGACACCGAGCACATCGGTAAACCACAGCCGGACGAACCGGATATCCCGTTCCTCCAGCGTGCGGAGCACGAATTCCTTTTGGCGGTCCATAGGGGGAACAGTAGGCATCGACCGTTAAATTTGTGTTACCGGCGCTGCTTAGCAGCGTAAGTTTCCCGGCGCCACTCCGTCGACGAGGTAACGGACAACGGCGTCGTCGACGCACTGATTGCCGTTGAACACCACCGTGTGTTGGGTGCCCTCAAAGGTGATCAGGTCGGCGCCGAGTTGGTGGGCCAGATCGACACCGGCCTGATACGGGGTGGCCGGGTCGTGGGTGGTGGATACGACGACGACTTTGCCGGGCGCAACCGGCGCTGCCGGATGCGGCGACGACGTCGCCGGCACCGGCCAGAGCGCGCACAGGTCGCGGGGCGCATAACCGGTGAACTGTCCGTAGGACACGAACGGCGCAACCTGACGGATGCGGCGATCGGCGTCCACCCACGCCGCCGAGTCGGTCGGCTCGGGCGCGTCGACGCAGCGGACCGAGTTGAACGCGTCTTGCGAGTTGTCGTAGTGCCCCTTGGCGTCTCGACCGTAGTATTCGTCGGCCAGCACCAGCAGGTCACCGGGATCGGTGCCGCGACGCAGACCCAGCAGACCGCTGGTCAGGAACTTCCACAACTGTGGGGTGTACAGCGCGTTGATGGTGCCCGTGGTCGCGTCTGCGTAACCGAGCCCGCGTGGGTCCGATGTCGGCGCGGGCTTGCTGACCAGCGGGTCGATCAATTGGTGGTAGCGGATGACCCATTGGGTGGGGTCGGTGCCCAGCGGACAGTCCGTCGACCGGGCGCAGTCCGCCGCGTAGTCGTTGAAGGCGGTCTGAAACCCGGCCTCCTGGTTGACGTTCTCGTCGATCGGTCCCACAGCCGGGTCGATGGCGCCGTCCAGCACCATCGACCGAACATGGTCGCCGAACTGCTCGACATATGCGGTCCCCAATTCGGTGCCATAGCTGAAGCCGAGATAGTTGATTTGGTCGTCGCCCAGTGCCTGGCGCACCGAATCCATGTCACGCGCGACCGACGCCGTCCCGACGTTCTCCAAGAATGCCGAGCCATTCCGGTTGAGGCAGCGCTGCGCCAGCTGCCGATTCACCTGCTCGATGTGAGCGACGCCCGGCGGGCTGTAGTCGACCATCGGTTCGCGCCGGTAGGCGTCGAACTCCGCATCGGTCTGGCAGCGCAACGCCGGCGTGGAGTGGCCGACACCGCGGGGATCGAAGCCGACCAGATCGAACCGGCGGCTGATGTCGGAGCCCGCCAGGCCCGGTCCCATCGCGGCAACCATGTCGACCGCCGACGCGCCCGGGCCGCCCGGATTGATCAGCAGCGCTCCGATCCGCGGACCGGTTGCCGGAATGCGGATCGCCGCGAGCTGCGCTTGCGCAGCTCCCGGATTGGCGTAGTCGATCGGGACTGCGACGGTGCTGCATTGCGCGCTGGGAACATCGCTGGGCTTCTTGAGGAAGCCACTGCAGCTCCCCCAGTTCAGTCGCGACGCCGACGACGGCTGCGGCACCCCGGAGCTGGGCGTCGGTCCGGCGTCGTAGTCCGGCGTCGCGCTCGTCACCGGCGTCGAGGCAATCGATGCCATCACCGTGAGCGCTATAGAAAGCAGCGCAGAGCACAGGAGTCTCATGCGCCACATGGCTGTCAATAGTCGCATGCGTCGGCCACGGGCCGTGATCCCATTGGTCACACCTTGATCTCGTTATTTATCGCGATTTATCGCGCGGTCTTACCGTTTCGATCCCAGTTAGCACCCACAAGCGGGTGCTAACACTTCGCCCCCTTCGACGGCACGGTTCCGCTGATGAGATAGTCCGTCGCGTACTCGTCGACACAGCTGTTGCCCTGGAAGACCACCGTGTGCTGGGTGCCGTCGAAGGTGAGCAAGCCGCCGTGCAGCTGACTGGCCAGGTCGACGCCTGCTTGATACGGCGTCGCCGGGTCGTGGGTGGTGGACACCACCAGGGTCGGCGTCAGGCCGGCCGCGGAGATGCGGTGCGGTTTACTCGTCGGCGGCACCGGCCAGAATGCGCAGGTGCCCAACGGGGCGTCGCCGGTGAACTTCCCGTAGTTCATGAACGGCGCGACTTGGCGCGTGCGTCGGTCCTCGTCGATGACCTTGGCCCGATCCTTGACCGGCGGCTGGTCCACACAGTTGATCGCCACCCGGGCGTCGGTCGAGTTGCTGTAGTGACCGTGCGTGTCGCGCCGCATGTACAGGTCGGCCAACTCGAGCAGCATGTCGCCATGATGGCCGGCCAGCTCGGTCAATCCTTCGGTCAAGTGGTGCCAGAAGGTCGGCGAGTACAACGCCATGAGGGTCCCGATGATCGCGTCGCTGTAGCTCAGGCCGCGTGGATCTCTGGTGCGCGCCGGCTTACCGATCATCGGGTTGTTCTTGTCGACCAGCGGATCAACCAAATTGTGGTAGGCGTCAACGGCTTTGGCGGGGTCGGTGCCCAGCGGACAGTTCGGCGACTTACCGCAGTCTTTCGCATAGTCGTTGAACGCATCTTGAAAACCTTTGGCCTGCCGCAGGTCTGACTCGACGGGATCGGCATTCGGGTCGATGGCACCGTCGAGGATCATCGCCCGGACGTTCTTCGGAAAGGCCTCGGCATAAGCGGCGCCGATTCGGGTTCCGTACGAGTAGCCCAGGAAAGTCAGCTTGCTGTCACCCAAGGCTTCGCGAATGGTGTCCAGATCACGCGCGACATTGTCGGTTCCGACGTTCGCCAGAAATTTCTTGCCCATCTTCTCGAAACAGCGACCGACGTACTCCTTGGTCTCTTTCTCGATGTGCGCCACGCCCGCCGGGCTGTAGTCGACCTGCGGCTCGGTGCGCAGCCGGTCGTTGTCGGCGTCGGAGTTACACCAGATCGCCGGCCGCGACGCCGCCACTCCCCGCGGGTCGAATCCGACCAGGTCGAACCGTTCTCGCACCTCAGGCGACATCGACTGCAGAAGGCCCAGCGCGGCCTCGATGCCGGACTCGCCGGGACCACCGGGATTAATGACCAGCGACCCGATTCTGTCTCGGGTCGCTGGAAAACGGATCATCGCCAGTGTGGTGGCGTCACCGTTCGGATGTCGGTAGTCCACGGGTACGGCAAGCTTGCCGCATTGCGCGCCGCCCGGCAGCTTGACCGTGCCGCCGCCCGAGATACGACACGGTCCCCACTCCACCGGCTGGCCGACTTTCGGCCCGGCAAGCACCGCGCGTCCTTTAACAACCTGAGTGCAGCCGGCCAGCGTCACCGCGGTTACCGCCATCGCGGTCCAGATCAGCATCGTGCGCGCGATCTTGCCGCGACGAGGGGTCCCCATGCCCACCTATGCTGCCATGCGCCAACGCATGCCCTCGGCTGCTGGGCACCTATCGTGTCGCGAGCAGCAGTTCTTCCATTCCGACCGCGAAGTCGTCGGCCAGCTCCCACAGGTCGGGCACCAGCTCCAGGCAGGCGATGATCCCGACGTCGAGCTTGCCGGTCAGCGACATCACGGTGATGTTCAGTCCCGAGCCGTGGAAGACCGGTCCCAGCGGATACATCGCCTTGACCTCGCTGCCCAGGAAGTACAGCGGGACCTGCGGTCCCGGGACGTTGGAAACCACCAGGTTGTGTACCGGCCTGCTCTTGGTGAGGCTGGTCCGCGCGTAGGCCCGCATCGCCAGCCCGAACACCGCGGGCGCGGCGAATTGTGACCAATCCTGCAGGAGTGTGGCGCTGATCGCCGAACTATGTTGTTTGGCAACCGAATTCGCATCGGCGATGGCTTTGATCCGCTCCACCGGGTCAGCGATGTGCGTGTGAAGGCTGGAAAACATTCCCGAAACCTGGTTGCGCCCAGGGCGATCTGATTTGCCGTGCACTGACACCGGCACCATCGCCACCAATGACGACTCCGGCAATTCGCCGCGGTCAAGCAGGAATTGGCGCAGCACGCCCGACACCAGGGCCATCACCACGTCGTTGACTTTGACGTCGAAGTAGCTCTTGACCTTTTTGATGTCCTCGAGATCCAGCTTCGCGTAGGAGATGTTGCGATGCGGGGTGAGGCTCGCGTTGAAGGCAGTCCGCGGGGCTGCGAACGGCGGCGCCATCGTTTGGCCGCTGCGTGCCCTCAGCACCGTCTTGACCACCGACGACGCGGTGTCGGTCAGCGCGTTGGCCAACCGCAGCGGCCTGGCCGCGAACTTGACCGCGCCGCTCACCGCGATCTCGATCTGGTTGGCGCCGCCGACGCCCTCGACCGGCTCGGGCGCAGGTGCGTCGGCTTCGGTACTGCACAGCTGCGACATCAGGTTCGCGCCGGTCACACCGTCCACAGAAGCGTGGTGCACTTTGGTCATCACCGCCAACCGACCGCCCTGCTTGGCGTCGGTGCCTGCGACACCCTCGATCACCCACATCTCCCACAACGGCCGGGTGCGGTCCAGTGGCAATCCGGCGATATGACCGCAAATCTCGGCCAACTCGTTTCGCCCACCAGGCGGCGGCAGCCCGATGCGGTGCAGATGGCGATTCACGTCGAAGTTGTTGTCATCCACCCAGACCGGGTGATCCAGGTTCAGCGGGCTGTCGGCCAGCTTCTCACGGAATTGGGGCATTGCCTTGATCCGGAGCGCCAATTCATCGCGGAGCCGGTCGAAGGTGTAGCCGCCCGGCATCGTTGACGTGTCGAGCTCCAGGATTGAGCAGACGTGCAACGGCTGTGATGGGGTCTCCAAATAGAGAAAACTGGCGTCGAGTCCGCTGAGCCGCTGCATGCGCCCGATGGTATGTCCGCTACCGCAGGGCGGCGCCGGATTCGTCACGATGACCACCGGTGTGAGGAAATCCACTGGACCAGGTATCCACTTGTGCGACGACAGATGGCAGACTGGCAACGTCAGACGAACCCGGGGACCCTGCTGGGCCACGAGGATCGACCCGACCACAAATAGGGACAATGATGTCTGAGCACACTGTTTATGGCGCTCATCCCGCGCAGCCCAATGACGCCGCCGCCGCGCCGCGGACCAAAATGCGCGTCCATCACCTGCAGAAGATGAAGGCCGAAGGCCACAAATGGGCCATGCTGACGGCCTACGACTACTCCACTGCCCGGGTCTTCGATGACGCCGGCATTCCGGTGCTGCTGGTCGGCGATTCGGCGGCCAACGTCGTCTACGGCTACGACACGACGGTGCCGGTGTCGGTCGACGAGCTGATCCCACTGGTGCGTGGCGTGGTGCGAGGCGCACCGCACGCTCTGGTGGTCGCGGACCTACCGTTCGGCAGCTACGAGGCCGGGCCCGATGCGGCGCTGGCCACCGCCGTTCGGTTCATGAAGGAAGCCGGCGCTCATGCGGTCAAGCTGGAAGGCGGCGAACGAGTCGCCGGCCAGATCGCCGTGCTGACCGCCGCCGGTATCCCGGTGATGGCACACATCGGCTTCACCCCGCAAAGCGTCAACACGCTCGGTGGTTTCCGGGTGCAAGGCCGCGGAGACGCCGCTGAACAGACCGTCGCCGACGCGATCGCCGTTGCCGAGGCCGGTGCGTTCTCGGTGGTGATGGAAATGGTGCCGGCCGAGTTGGCCACCCAGATCACCGGCAAGCTGACGATCCCCACCGTCGGGATCGGGGCAGGGCCCAACTGCGACGCCCAGGTGCTGGTTTGGCAGGACATGGCTGGGCTCACCAATGGCAAGACGGCCCGGTTCGTCAAGCGGTTCGGCGACGTCGGGGGCGAATTACGCCGCGCGGCAACGCATTACGCTGAGGAAGTCGCCGCCGGGAGTTTTCCGGCCGACGACCACAGCTTCTGACACCACTGGTTTAAACACCAGCTGAATGTGGGCACGCTGGGAAGTATCGGCCGCCCATCATGATCTGCGACCGCGGTGACGCAACTACCGGAGGCGACGATGCCTGTCAACGCGCCGAGTACATCGCGCTATGTGGAAGTAGAGCGCAAGTTCGACGTCAGCGAGTCGACGCAGCCGCCCCCGTTTGACGGTGTCGCGGAAGTAGTCCGAGTGGAGCGGCCCGAGGTGCAGGCCCTCGACGCGGTGTACTTCGACACCCCGGCACGTGATCTGGCGTCGCACCGAATCACGTTGCGCCGCCGCACCGGCGGCGTCGACGCCGGGTGGCATCTGAAACTGCCGGCGGGCCCCGACGCCCGCACCGAGGTGCGCGCACCGCTGAACCCCGAAAACGGCAGCGCCAACGGCGCTCAGCAGGATGTTCCAGCCGAGCTGCTGGATGTGGTGCTGGCCATCGTCCGGGACCGCCCGGTGACCCCGGTGGCGCGGATCAGCACCAGGCGCGAGGTCCAGCTGCTCTACGGGGCCGACGACGCGGCCCTGGCCGAGTTCTGTGACGACCAGGTCACCGCGGGGCAGGGTGCCGACGGGACCACCGCCGAGCAGCGGTGGCGTGAGTGGGAGCTCGAGCTCGTTGGCCCCGAAGCGACCAGCGAGCTGATGGAAAAGCTGAGCGACCGGCTGCTCAGCGCCGGCGCGACGCCGGCTGGTAGCGGCTCCAAGCTGGCGAGGGTGCTCGACACGACGCCGAGCGGCCCGCCGACCGGCGACCCGCTGCATCGGGCGGTGGCCGAACTGCTCGACGAGTTGCTGGAGTGGGACCGCGCTGTGCGGGCCGAGACCGAAGACGCCGTGCACCGGATGCGCGTCACCACGCGCAAGATCCGCAGCCTGCTCCAGGCGTCTCCGGAGTCCTTCGGGTTCTCCGATGACGACACGTTGATCATCGACGAGTTGCGCGAGCTGGGCAACGTGCTGGGTGAGGCCCGTGACGCTGAAGTACTCGCCGAACGCTATCGCGGCACCCTCGACAAAGTGCTGCCGAAGCTGGTCCGTGGGCCAATCCGGGAACGGCTGGTCGGCGGCGCCGAGCATCGGTATGAGGGTGGGCTACGACATTCGTTGGCCGCGATGCGCTCACCGCGATACTTCCGTCTACTCGACGCGCTGGAGGCGATAGTCGCGACAGCTCCACCGAGCGACCGGGAATCCGCCCCGGCTGCGGTCGCCGCCGCCGGCAAGAAGGTCCGCAAAGCCGCCAAGGCCGCACGGCGAGCCGCCGGCGAGGACCGCGATGAGGCGATCCATCGAATCCGCAAGCGCGCCAAGCGACTTCGCTATACGGCTGCGGCAGTGGGTGCCACGAAGGTGGAAAAACGCGCGAAAGCAGTACAGTCGCTGCTCGGTGATCACCAGGACAGCGTGGTCAGCCGCGGACACCTGACCGAGCAAGCCGACGCCGCGCGCGCCGCAAGCGAGGACACGTTCACCTACGGGCTGCTCTATCAGCTGGAATCAGACTTGGCGCGCGAATCCCGCGAGGAACTGGAGTCCGCGTTGCGGAAACTCTTCAAGTCACTGCGCAAGCTATCGAGCTGAGCCGCCGGGGCGGGCGAGTTGGCGTGTAAGCCGGATTCTGTACCGCGTTACCAGGTAACGCGGCGGCGACCATCCATCTGGACACACCGTCACCGGGTGCCTCGAGCGGCCTACCCGCAGGCTCGGGCGAGCAACCCTCCAACACCTGCGCGACCGCACCATAGGTGCGGTCTTCTTGGCCTTGCTTCGGGTGGGGTTTGCCTAGCCACTCCGGTCACCCGGAGTGCTGGTGCGCTCTTACCGCACCGTTTCACCCTTACCACCG
>DASQRI010000469.1:0-13440 GCA_035642975.1 Mycobacterium sp. | reverse complement strand
TTCATCGCCGCCCACTCGGTCTCGTAGTCGCCGGCATGCTCGCGGACCAACCGCACCGCCCTCGCCTTGGTGTTCTCGTCGTACCTGCTCGCCATCGTGCCAACCTTCCCTCAACAGAAGGTGTGCACGAAACCCGGGATGATTCATATAGCGCCGCTACTGGTACGCGGAACATGACACGAGTTTGAGAATTTCGGCCACCTATGACATACAGATGACAACCCAAATGAGAATATGACAAACAGTTTGAGAATCGACAAGGTTCGCGGAACCGCCCACGGATCTGACCCTACTAGTTGACATATCCTGCCGGTTGTCGTACTAATAAGACATGACGGCAACTGTGTCTCACGAGCCTCGCTTCGAACTCGCGACCGCTGAGACCTGGCCCAACCCGTGGCCGATGTACCGCGCGCTGCGCGACCACGACCCAGTGCACCACGTGGTCCCGCGCAAACACCCCGAGGACGACTACTACGTCCTGTCCCGGCACGCCGACGTCTGGTCCGCGGCCCGGGACCACGAGACGTTCTCGTCCGCCAAGGGATTGACGGTCAACTACGGCGATCTGGAAATGATTGGCCTGAAGGACAACCCACCATTCGTGATGCAAGACCCACCGGTGCACACCGAATTCCGCAAATTGGTGTCACGCGGATTCACTCCACGCCAGGTCGAGGCGGTGGAGCCCAAGGTGCGCGAGTTCGTCGTGGAGCGCATCGAGCAACTGCGCGCCGACGGCGGCGGCGACATCGTCACCGAGTTGTTCAAACCACTGCCGTCGATGGTGGTCGCGCATTATCTCGGTGTGCCCGAGGAGGATTGGACACAGTTCGACGGCTGGACCCAGGCGATTGTCGCGGCCAACACGGCCGAGGGCGGCGTTGCGGGCGCGCTGGAAACCGTCGGCGACGCGGTCGGGTCGATGATGGCCTACTTCACCCAACTGATCGAGCGGCGCCGGACCGATCCCGAGGACGACACCATCTCGCACCTGGTCGCCGCCGGGGTCGGTGCCGACGGCGACATCTCCGGCACGCTGTCGATTCTCGCGTTCACGTTCACGATGGTCACCGGCGGCAACGACACCGTGACCGGCATGCTGGGCGGCTCGATGCCGCTGCTGCACCAGCGACCCGATCAGCGAAAGCTGTTGGTGGACAGCCTTGACCGCATCCCCGACGCCGTTGAGGAACTGCTGCGGCTGACCACGCCCGCGCAGGGCCTGGCCCGCACCGTCACCCATGACGTGACCATCGGTGACACCACGATTCCCGCCGGGCGCCGAGTGTTGCTGCTGTACGGGTCGGGCAACCGCGACCAGCGGGTGTACGGGCCGGACGCCGACGAGCTCGACGTCACCCGCTGCCCGCGCAACATCCTGACGTTCAGCCACGGCGCGCACCACTGCCTGGGCGCGGCCGCGGCGCGCATGCAGTCGCGCGTCGCATTGACCGAATTGCTCTCCCGCTGCCCGGATTTCGAGGTCGACGAGGACGGCATCCTGTGGGCCGGCGGAAGCTACGTGCGCCGCCCGCTGTCGGTTCCGATTCGAGTCGCGTCCTGATGGCGGCCAACGATTGGCTCTCCGAACGTCGCACCGAGGTAGCCGCCGACCGTATTCTCGACGCCGCCGAGGAGCTCTTCACCCGCCACGATCCCGGTTCGGTGGGCATGAACGAGATCGCCAAGGCCGCAGGATGTTCCCGGGCGACGCTGTACCGCTATTTCGAAAACCGGGATGCGCTGCGCAACGCCTACGTGCACCGCGAAACCCATCGACTGTCCGAGGCGATCGACGACCGCATCGGCGGCATCGACGACCCGCGCGAGCGGCTGGTCGCGGGCATCGTCACAACGCTGCGGCTGGTCCGCGAAAGCCCGGCGTTGTCAGCGTGGTTCGTCACGACGGCGCCGCCGATCGGCGCTGAATTGGCCGACCAGTCCGACGTGATCGGTGCGTTGGCCACCGCGTTCGTCAACTCGCTCGGCTCCGACCACCCCGCGAACGTGGAGAGCCGGGGCCGCTGGCTGGTGCGGGTGATCACGTCGCTGCTGATCTTCCCGGGCCACGACGAAACCGACGAGCGGGCGATGCTCGCGGAGTTCGTGGCCCCGGTGGTGGTGCCGGCCGAGCAGATGACGCGCTGACGGCTTGAGCTCAGCTGCGCACCCGGGTGAACCGGTGCAGCAGCCAGGCCAGCGGGATGGTGATCACCATCGTGGCCACAAACAGTCCGATCATGGAACCGGTGTAGACGTGATCCTGCATCACGTAGACCATGGCGAATTCCATTGTGATCAAATGGATCAAGAAGATCTCATAGGAGATCTCCCCCAACCAGACCATCGGCCGGGTCGCAAGGAACCGGCAGTACCAGCCCTCGTCGCCCAGCACCAGCGGCGCCACCACCAGCCCGGCGATCGCCGCGTAGAACACCGCCTTGTACAGCGCCTGCGACAAGCCGAGCGGTGATGTCGTCGGGTCCCCCGCGATCGGAGTCGATACGATGAAGTAGCAGATGACGGCCAGCGGCAACGCGACGAACGCGTAACAGCGCACCCCCATCGCCTGCAGCACCGTCAGGCTCATGCCGGCGAGGAACCAGATCAGGTAGGTGGGCAGCCACAGCCGGGCCCCGTTCGGCACCGAGGTGGTGAGGTGCACCGCGACCAGCCACACCGGTGTGATCAGCGCCAGCGTGCCGAGGCCGAAAAGCGCCAGCTTCGGCCGCCACTGCCGTCCGCACAGGACTACCAACAGCAGATAGGCCAGCAGCGGAAGAACCAGGTAGAAGGTGGCTTCCACCGCCAGGCTCCACATCTGCGTCAGACCCTGATGCAAATACCCCCTCATGTAGTTGAAGGTGTAGATCTGCGTCAACGTCAGGTTGCGGAACAACCCGACCCAGGTGTGACCGAAGTTGGGCCCGGCGGTTCGGAAGTGATAGATGACGTACGCGATCAGCACGGTGATGACGTAGGCGGGCATGATGCGCCGCACCCGGTGCCAGGCGTAGCGGCGGACCGACGGCTCCGGGCCGCCCGTCGCCGCCGATTTCACCCACGGCCGGAACAACAGAAAACCGGACAGCACAAAGAAAATCGGGACGCCCATCTCCATCCGCGAACAGAACAGGCCGAAATAGCCCTCGATGTATTTGCCGGTGGTGTATGCCGCGTGCGTGGCGACAACGAGGAGGGCCGCGACGGCGCGGATACCGGTCAGCGACGCGACCCGGTCCGGCCCGGAGACCTGTTCGAGGCCGCCCTGGTCGGGCGTGGTCTCCGCTTGAGTCATCCGGTGTCTTTCCGCCGCGGCGCGCCGCGATCCGGACGGCGACCTTTGTCGCGACTCTCTTGAGCTCGGTCCGGCTTCAAGTTGATCAGCTGGCCGGAAATACGGGTCTTTTCAAGCGCTTTCAGCGTTTCGTGGGATAACTTGGCGGGCAGCTCCACCAGTGAGAAATCGGGCCCGATGGTGATGTGGCCGAAATCGCTGCGGTGCAAACCGCCTTCGTTGGCGATGGCGCCGACGATCGCACCGGGCCCGATCTTGTGTCGCTTGCCGACCGCGATGCGGTAGGTGGCGAATCCCTTCTTCGGGCCCTCCCCCGGGCCGCGGGTCGGCTTGGCGGGCCGGTCGTGGCGCTCTTTGGCACGGCGGTCCGGCGGTGGCTCCGGCGACATCAGGAAGGCTTCGCCGTCGCGCGATTGCAGCGCCAGCGCCGCCGCGATATCGGCCAGCGGGGCGTCGTGCTCGCGCTCGTAGTCCTCGACCAGCCTGCGAAACAACTCGATGCCCGGTGAGCCGAGGCTGTCGGTGATCGAATCGGCGAACTTCGCCACCCGTTGCGCGTTGACGTCCTCGACGCTGGGCAGTTGGGCCTCGGTGAGCTGTTGCCGAGTTGCTTTCTCTATCGACTTGAGCAGGTGGCGCTCTCGAGGCGAGACGAACAGCAGCGCGGAACCCGACCGTCCGGCCCGGCCGGTGCGCCCGATCCGGTGCACGTAGGACTCGGTGTCGTGCGGGATGTCGTAGTTGAGCACATGCGATATCCGCTCGACGTCCAACCCTCGGGCGGCCACGTCGGTGGCGACCAGGATGTCGATTCCCTTGGCGCCGCCGTCTTTCAGCGCCGCAATAGTGCGCTCACGCTGACTCTGCGGGATGTCGCCGTTGATTGCCGCCGCGGAAAACCCTCGGGCGCGCAGTCTTTCGGCTACCTCCTCGGTAGCCTGCTTGGTGCGCACGAAGACGATCATCGCCTCGAACGGCTCAACCTCCAGCACCCGGGTGAGTGCGTCCATCTTGCGCGGACCGGCGACCTGAATGTAGCGCTGCGAAATATTCTCGGCGGTCGCGGTTTTCGCCTTGAAGCTGACTTCCAACGGGTCGTGCAGATACTTGGTGGTCAGCTTGCGGATCGCCGGCGGCATGGTCGCCGAGAACAGCGCGACCTGCTTGTATTCCGGTGTCTCGGAAAGGATCCGCTCGACGTCCTCGGCGAAACCCATCGCGAGCATTTCGTCGGCCTCGTCGAGCACCAGGTAGTCCACCCGTGAGAGGTCCAGCGTCCCGCGTTCGAGGTGGTCGATGACGCGACCAGGCGTGCCGACCACCACCTGCGCACCGCGTTTGAGTCCAGACAGTTGCACCGCGTAGGACGATCCGCCGTAGATCGGCAGCACGTTGACCTGGGGCAAGCGGGCGCCGTAGCGGCTGAACGCCTCGGCTACCTGCAGCGCCAGCTCGCGGGTCGGCGCCAGCACCAGCGCTTGGGTGGCTCGGCTGCTGGTGTCGATCTTGGACAGGATCGGGACCGCGAACGCGGCCGTCTTGCCGGTCCCGGTCTGGGCCAGCCCGACGACGTCGGAGCCGGCCATCAGGGCCGGGATCGTCGCCGCCTGAATCGCTGACGGCGACTCGTAGCCGACGTCAACAAGGGCCTGCAAGACCGACGGGTGAATGTGCAGGTCGGCAAAGGTCGCGGGGGCGTTGTCCGGGGAGTCCATTTCAGAACGGAGTTTAGTGGTCAATCGCCGCTCGGCCACGCCTGCCGCGTCGACAGGCCAGGTCAAGGTACGGTGCGGCGTTGTGTGGACACGACAGCGCGGCATCAGGGGGTTGACCGGGCTTGCCGCTGCCGCACTGCTCACCACACTGCTCAGCGGCTGCGGACCGGGTGATTCGACCGTCGCCTTGACGCCGCAGCCCACGTCGACCCATCCCACCGCGGCCCACGCGTCAGCGCCACCGATCGTCGCCGCCACCCCGACCACCTCCGCGGCCGCCGACCCGTGCGCGGTCAACCTGGCCGACCCCGCGATCGCCCGCGGCGTCTCGGAGCTGCCCCGTGATCCCCGCAGCCAGCAGCCGTGGAACCCCGAACCGTTGGCCGGCAACTACAACGAGTGCGCGCAACTGTCCGCGGTCATCGTCAAAGCCAACACCAACGCCGAGAGCCCCAACACCCGGGCGGTGCTGTTTCATCTGGGCAAGCTGATACCTCCGCAGGGCGTGCCCGACACCTACGGATTCAACGGGGTCGACACCTCGCAGTGCACCGGCGACACGGTGGCGTTGACCTACTCTGGCGGCGTCGGCCTGCCGAGTGTGGTGAAGTTCCGCTGGAACGGCAACGGCGTCGAGCTGATCGCCAACGCCGGCTAACCTGCGCGAGCAGACGTAAAAGCGCCGCACGCACCGGCGTGTCGGGCGCTTTTACGTCTGCTCGTGGATGTCAGTGCCTCGGCCTACAGTGGCTGCTGTGTTCATGGCAGGCGGCAGCATCATTTACAGCGCGTCGGATCTCGCATCCGCCGCGCGCTGTGAGTACGCCCTGCTGCGGCAATTCGACGCCAAGCTCGGTTGGGGTTCCACCGTCGACGTCGGGGACGAATTGCTTGCGCGTACCGCCACTCTCGGTGATGAGCACGAGCAGCGTCGTCTCGACCAACTCCGGGAGGAATGCGGCGACGCGGTCGCCGTGATCGGCCACCCCGCATTCACCATCGCTGGTATCACTGCGGCCGCGGCGGCCACCCAGCGGGCCATCGCCGCCGAAGCACCGGTGATCTATCAGGCCGCGATGTTCGACGGCCGGTTCGTCGGGTTCGCCGACTTCCTGGTGCGCGACGGCGGGCAGTACCAGGTTTCCGATACCAAGCTCGCGCGCTCCGCGAAGGTCACCGCGCTGCTGCAGATCGCGGCCTACGCGGACACGTTGAGCCGCTCCGGCATCCCGGTCGCTCCGGAGGCCGAATTGGTGCTCGGCAACGGTGCGTCGGTGTACTACCGCGTCGACGAGCTGACCCCGGTGTACCTCGAGCAGCGCGCGCGATTGCAGCAGCTGCTCGACGACCACTTCGCCGGCGGCGTCCCGGTGCGCTGGGAGGACGAGCGGGTACGTGCGTGTTTTCGATGCCCGGTCTGCGAGGAGCAGGTGCGGGCCACCGACGACCTGTTGCTGGTCGCGGGCATGCGGGTGACTCAGCGCGCGAAATTCATCGCTGCGGGCATCAGCACGCTCGACGAACTGGCCGACCACACCGGGCCGGTCGCCGACGTGTCACCGCGCACGTCAGACAAGCTGGTCGCGCAGGCCAAACTCCAAGTCCGCCAGCGCGATACCGGAAAGCCTCAGTTCGAGGTCGCCGACCCGCAACCGCTGGCGTTGCTGCCCAACCCCGACGAGGGCGATCTGTTCTTCGACTTCGAGGGCGACCCGCTGTGGACCGCCGACGGCAAAGACTGGGGCCTGGAGTATCTGTTCGGCGTCCTGGAAGGTGGGCGGTCGGGTGCATTCCATCCGCTGTGGGCGCATGACCGCCCCGACGAGCGCAAAGCACTGATCGACTTCCTCGCGTTGGTGGCCAAGCGACGCAAGCGCTACCCCAACATGCACGTCTACCACTACGCGTCTTACGAGAAGACGGCGCTGCTCCGCCTCGCCGGGCGGCACGGAGTCGGCGAAGACGACGTCGACGACCTGCTGCGCAGCGGGACGCTGGTCGACTTGTATCCCATTGTGCGCAAAAGCGTTCGAGTTGGCGGCGAATCGATCGGCCTCAAGGCCCTGGAGCCGCTGTACATAGGTGCGCGGCTGCGCTCCGGCGATGTCACCACGGCCGCCGCCTCGATCACCGAGTATGCGCGATACAGCGAGCTGCGCGGCGACGGCCAGGCCGACCAAGCGGCCACCGTGCTCAAGGAGATCGAGGAGTACAACCACTACGACTGCCGGTCCACGCGTGGCCTGCGCGACTGGCTGCTGCTGCGGGCATTCGAACACGGCATCACACCGATTGGCGCTCAGCCGGTTTCGGACGGCGGCAGCATCGAGGACGCCGACCAGCTGGCAGATACGTTGGCGGAGTTCACCGGAGTCGCGGCGACCGGTGACCGCAGTCCCGAGCAGACCGCGGTGGCCCTGGTGTCCGCGGCACGCGGCTATCACCGCCGCGAGGACAAACCGTTCTGGTGGGCGCATTTCGACCGACTGAACTACCCCGTCGAGGAATGGTCCGACGAGACAGACGTTTTCATCGTCAGCGACGCAAAACTGGCCGTCGATTGGTGTCAGCCCCCGAGGGCACGCAAGCTGCAGCGGCGGGTGCAGCTGGCCGGCGAATTGGCCCGCGGGGCACTGAACTCCGATGTCTTCGCGCTCTACGAGCCGCCGGCACCGCGCGGTCTGACCGACAACCCCGACCGACGGGCGGCCGGTCGTGCCACGGTGATCGAAGCCGACGATTGGGCGGCGCCCACCGAAGTGACCGTGGTCGAGCGAACTCCTCAAGACGGCAACACCTTTGACCAGATCCCCTTCGCGCTGACGCCGGGCCCCCCGATCCCCACCACGCCGCTGCGGGATTCGATCCAATCCACGGCCGCCGCCGTTGCGGCCGGATTGCCACAACTGCCTGACACCGCGGTGTTCGATATCCTGTTGCGCCGCCGGCCTCGCACCCGCGGCGGTGCGGACCTGCCCAGAGGCGGCGAAGCCGTCGACAACATCACGGCCGCCCTGCTCGACCTGGACTCGTCGTATGTGGCGGTGCACGGACCGCCCGGGACGGGTAAGACCTACACCGCCGCGCGGGTGATCAAACGGCTGGTTGCCGAGCACGGCTGGCGTATCGGCGTCGTCGCCCAATCGCATGCCGTGGTGGAGAACCTGTTCGACTGCGCGATCGAGGCCGGCATCGATCCGCTGCGTGTCGCCAAGAAGCGATACGAGCGCCAAGATGTCCGCTGGCAACTGATCAGCGAGAACGAGTACGCCGGATTCATCACGGGCACAACAGGATGCGTGATCGGCGGTTCAGCATGGGACTTCGCCAACCCGAATCGTGTTCCGCCGAAGAGCCTGGACCTGCTGGTGGTCGACGAGGCCGGCCAATTCTGCTTGGCGAACACCATTGCCGTGGCACCGGCGGCCGCGAACCTGTTGCTGCTCGGCGACCCTCAGCAACTGCCGCAGGTCAGCCAGGGCACCCATCCCGAGCCGGTCGACGGTTCCGCGCTGGGCTGGCTGGTCGAGGATCACCGCACGTTGCCGGTCGAGCGCGGCTACTTCCTCGACTGCACGCATCGCATGCATCCAGCGGTGTGCGCGCCGGTATCGGCCTTGGCCTACGAGGGCCGCCTGCAGTCCTACACCGACCTGACCGCCGCGCGCCGCCTCGACGGTTATCCGCCTGGAGTGCACGTTCTTCGGGTCTCCCACGAGGGCAACGCAACCGAGAGCCCGGAGGAAGCCGACGCGATCGCTGCGCACATCAAAGGTCTGGTGGGCTCGTTGTGGACGACCGAGCGCGGCACCCGACCCTTGGCGCCCGCGGACGTGCTGGTGTTGGCGCCCTACAACGCGCAGGTGGTGCTGCTGCGCCACCACCTGGCCGCTGTCGGGCTCGGCGATGTCCGGGTTGGGACCGTCGACAAGTTCCAGGGCACCGAGGCACCGGTGGCCATCATCTCGATGACGGCCTCCTCGGTCGAAGACATTCCGCGCGGAATCCCGTTCCTGCTCAACCGAAATCGGTTGAACGTGGCGATCAGCCGCGCGCAATACGCGGCGGTGATCGTGCGCGCCGAGACGTTGACCGACTACCTGCCGCCCGCGCCCACCGGTTTGGTGGAGCTCGGTGCGTTCCTGGCCCTGACGGCCGCTGCTGCGCCGGCGCCCTGACGGATCGCTAGGAGTCGGGAGACGAATGCCGTCCACGCCCGGACGTGTCGTCCGGATCGGCGCGGCGGCGCCGGTGCCGGTCACGCGAGCTGTCGCCGTGGCGGTGTGGCCGCGGCGGCTCGCGACGATCGTCGGGGAAGTCACGGCGTGGCGGCAGGTGGTACCCGTTGCGGTGCTCCCCCGGCGGGGTCGCGGTGCCTTGACGTGCCGTCAGGTCGCCGCCGCCACCGTAGGTGTCGATGTCATCGAAGAACTGGTCGTGGGGGTCGACGTAGTTGCCTGATCGGTGATTCTGCGGCGAGAATTCCTCGATCGGCCGGAAACGCTGTTCCTCGTCGACATGGAAACCGTTGTGGGCGAAGCCGATTGGCTCGATACCCGACGCATCGGAGTCATCGAGCAGGCTCTGCCATGAGTCGACCGGTGCACTGTCCCAGTCCTCGGCGGGCGCCGGTCGCGGACGCTCGGGAAGGGTCAACGGCTCGGTTCGGCCCTCGTTGGCATGCGCCCTGGTCGGCTGGGCGGCGGCGCGAGACAGCCCAGGCGCGGGCTTCGGCGCTGGCGACGGCCGCAACGTGTATTCGACATAGTCGTCGTCATCGTCGAAGCCATCCCGAAAGCCGTCGAAGCCACTGTCGAATCCCTCGGCGGCGCTGGGCCGCACCCGAACTCGTCGCGTCGGCGCGTCGAGGCTATCCGTGTCGCCGCCCGCCGCACCACCGGCGAAACCGACCATGAACAACGCCGCCGCCACCCCGAACAGGGCGATGAACGCCGGAAGCAACATCGACTGGGACATCGCGGCCGCGAACGGCTCCCGCAGGAACTCCGGCAGCTGCAACGCGGCGCCCTTGCCGCCCTGTGCGCCCGGCGACCCGCCGTCGGGCATCGCCGGCAACTCCGCCCTGATCCTCGAGGTCATAAAGGAGGCCATGCCCGCACTGCCCAGCACCGCGCCCACCTGACGAGCCGCGTTGTACACACCAGAACTGGCACCGGCCACCCGCGACGGCAGGTTGCGGGTTGCGGTGGCGGCCAGCGGCGACCAGATGAACGCCATCCCGACGCCCAGCACGACGAACGGCAGAACCACTTCCCAGATCGGCGCGGTCGGCGTCATCGCGATCGACAGCCAGAGCAGTCCGATCGCCAGGGCCGAAAAGCCGAAGCCGACCACCGGCCGTGGGTGGGCCCGGTCGACGATCTTGCCGACGACCGGCGCCAGCAGCCCGTTGGTGATCGCCATCGGCGCGGTCAGCAGGGCCGAGCGAGTCGGTGACAATCCGCATACCGCCTGCGCGTAGAACATCAACGGCAGCACCATCGCGGTGGCCACGAACGCGATCACCACCGCGCCGACGTTGGCGAGGCTGAAGTCGCGGTCGCGGAAGATGTCGAGCGGGATCAGCGGCTCGTGGGTGTTGATCGACTGCCAGTAGACGAATCCCGTCGTGAAGCCGATGCCCGCCACCAGCACCGCCCAAATCCACGGCGCCCAGCCGTCGGACTGGCCCTCCTGCAGCGCAAAGACGATCGCGAACATCCCCAGGCCGGACAATGCCACGCCAACCAGGTCGAATCGGTGTTTCTGCGTGCTCAACACCGGCAGCAGCCAGACCGCCAGCCCCAGACCGATGATGCCGATCGGGACGTTGACGAAGAAGATCCAGGCCCAGCCCAGCTGATCGACGAGGACGCCGCCGGCCAACGGTCCGACCAAGGTGGCCACACCGGCTGTGGCTCCCCAGAGGCTCATCGCCATCCCGCGGCGTTCGGGCGGGAAGGTGCGGGTGATCGTCGACAACGTCTGCGGGGTCAGTAGCCCGGCGCCGATGCCCTGCACCACCCGGGCGGCGATCAGCATGCCAATGCTGCCCGACAGGCCGCACCACAGCGAGGCGGCGGTGAAGACCGTCAGTCCGATCAGGTAGAGGTTCTTCGGACCGAACCGGTCACCGAGCCGTCCGGCTACCAGCAGCGGAACCGCGTAGGCGAGCAGATAGGAACTGGTCACCCAGATCACCGTGTCGTAGCCGGTGCCGAGCTTGGCCATGATGCTGGGGTTGGCGACGGCGACGATCGTCGAGTCGAGCAAGATCATGAAGAAGCCGACCATCATCGCCCAGAGCGCGCTCCAGGGATTCCCGGTTTCTGCGCGCTGTCGCGCCATCGTGCCGCTGACGCCCCGGGCAGCCCCCGTGGTCATAGCCCCACCTCGTCCGTCTGTTGTCCGCCGGACCGACCGGATCTCATCGAGCCGGCAAATCCTCGCAGCCACGAGAGCTCGGCTTGCATCATCGCCAGCAAGTAGTCGAACGCCACCAGATACCGACCGGGCGTGACACCGGCATCGCGAAGCGCCATGATCTCAGCGGACCTGGCCTCCAGCGCCCCGACACGATCGTCGACCGCGTTCGCCGCGGCGTCTCGATCCAGGGTATCGATCTCGGCAAGCGCGACGACGAACTGCGGAAACTCGTGGACCGGTGTGGCGATCAATTGGTGTACCCGGTCACCGAGCGCCTCAGCACCGGCGTCGGTGATCTCATAAATGGCACGCTCGGGCCGCTTCCCATCCCGAGCCGTCGCCGCCCGGCGGATCAGCTTCTCCTCCGTCAACCGATCGACGACGTGATACAGCGACCCGGGCCGCACCTTCACAATGCGGTCCGCGTGCCGTTCGACCAGCGTCTGAAACATCTCATAGCCGTGCATCGGGCGCCCTCGGAGCAGCGCCAACACCGAAATACCCAACGACGTCAGTTGGTAGGCCATCGATCTTCCGTCTTGCTTGGCGGGCTGCCCCGGCTCCTCCTCGGGCCGCTGCGCGGCCCGCATCGTCACCAGGCGTCGCCGCGGATTATTCCGAATGGACTAATCGCCCCGACGCCTGGCCCCATGTTTCCGACAGCGGCGCTAGCCTGGAAGCACGCAAACTGCCCCCGGAGGAGCCGGGCGATGAACCGCCTGGCGAACGAAGCCGGTCGATCATCGGCCCGCCGAGGAGCCGGGCCATTGGAATCGGAGGCATTCATGAGCGCCCGACGGAACCGGTCAACGGCCGACTCGCTGCCCGCCACGACCAACGGCAAGCCCAAAGCGTCCGCGCGGGCGTTGGCAAGCATCATCGAGCGCAGCGCCAGGATCCAGGGGCCCGCCGCGGCGGCGTACGTGGAGAGGCTGCGCCGTGCCGATCCAGGAGCCGAGCCTGCCGTCATCGTCTCGAAGCTGGAAAAGCGCTACGTGGCCGCCGTGACGGCCAGCGGCGCCGCGGTCGGTTCGGCGGCGGTGTTGCCGGGAATCGGCACGCTGGCCGCACTGTCCGCGGCCGCCGGCGAGACGGCGGTATTCCTCGAGGCCACCGCGTTCTTCGCGCTGGCGATCGCAGCGGTGTACGGCGTCTCGGCCGAAGACCGCGAACGGCGTCGCACCCTGGTGCTGGCCGTGTTGGTCGGCGACGACAGCAAGCAGGCCATGTCCGAACTGATCGGTGGGGGCCGGACCAACGGCGCGTGGCTGTCGGAGGGCGTGGCGTCGGTGCCGCTACCGGCGTTGTCTCAGCTGAACTCCCGGCTGCTCAAGAAGGCCGTCAGGCGCTACACGTTGCGGCGCGGCGCGCTGCTGTTCGGCAAGATCCTGCCGGTCGGTATCGGCGCCCTCATCGGCGCTATCGGTAACCGGATGGTGGGCAAGAAGATCGTGCGCAACACCCGCGCGGCCTTCGGCACGCCGCCGGCGCGGTGGCCTGTCAACCTGCACCTGCTGCCGACGGTTCCCGACGCCCGCTAGCCGAGGTCGCGGCCTGGTGCCGCACAGGCGAGGTTTGTCGGTGGCGGGCGGCACGATGGTTGCTGTGAGTGATCATGGATTCTGTCTGACTAAATCATTGAAGCGGGCGCGGCCTAAACATTGCTCGCTCCGATCTGCCGATGATGAGCGCGATCACGCAGTGCGACTGCCCATCTGCGGGCTGCGCTGGCTGCCCTTGAAGAGCTGATGTCGTGATTGTCGCTCTGCGAACCCGGGATCAGGCCGCGAAGGTCGCCGACTTAACCGGTGGGATACAGCTTCTCGGTACGCCGAAACCCGACGGATCGATAACTTTGTCCCGCTACGTCGATGTCGGCGCGGATTTCGAACTGCACCGCGCAGCGGTCGAGTCAGTGTCGGTGTTGTTCGATCTCTATGACGGGCATGCCGAGGGGTATGCCAGTACCGGCCGGCCCGGCCCAGCTGTGCCGTCAGG
>DASQRI010000468.1:0-12713 GCA_035642975.1 Mycobacterium sp. | reverse complement strand
GTCGATTCGTACAGCGCTGTGAGAGCGGGTGCTCCGGTGGGATCGATGAACAGTCCACCCACTTCGCGCAGCGCGTCGTACCCGGTCGTACCGGCGATCGGCAGCGTGGGCTCCAATGCCTCGTCGACGGCAAGGATCTTTTCGATCACGATATAGGCGTCTGGGCCCACCAGCTGGCGCAGCCAGAACAGATACCCGGCCGGATCCGACAGTCCGTCGGGGTGGTCGATACGCACGCCATCGACGAGTCCTTCGCTGAACCAACGGGCCACCTCGGAGTGGGTGGCGTCAAACACCGCCTGGTCTTCCTGACGTAGCCCGGCCAGCGAGGTGATCGAAAAGAAACGCCGGTAACCGGACAACCCGCGCCGCCACCCGACCAGCTGGTAGTGCTGGCGATCATGCACCTCATGGCCTGTACCGTCGCCGGTGCCGGGCGCGATCGGCAACGCCAGATCACCCAGTCGCAAGAGGTCACCATCGACGGTCAGGTCGGCGACGTCGCCGTCAGAACCTAGCAACGGCAACACTATTCGGCCGTCGGCCAGGTCCCAGTCGATATCGAAATACGACGCATATGCCGAGGACCGTCCGTGTCGCAAGACATCCCACCACCACGGGTTTTGCTCAGCTTTGTCGATGCCGACATGGTTGGGCACGACGTCGACCACCAGCCCGATGCCGCGAGCGCGCGCCGCCGCCGACAACCGCGCCAACCCCTCCGGCCCGCCGAGTTCGGCTGACACCGTCGTCGGGTCGGCGACGTCGTAGCCGTGCTCCGACCCACTGACCGCGGTGAGGATCGGCGACAGATACAGATGCGACACGCCGAGGTCGTCGAGATAGTCCAGCAGGTTCTCGGCGTCGGCGAAGGTGAAGCCGAATCCGCTCGAGGCACCCCGCAGCTGTAACCGGTAGGTGGCCAGTACCGGAAATACCATGCGCTACTTGGTCTTACGGAATACGAGTAACGCCCGTCCGGGCAGCGAAACCTCGTCGCCGTCATTCACGACCAGTTTCACCGCGCCGGTGGCATCGGTGGTGTCCAGTTCCGCGGTCCACTCTTTGGCGTAGTCGTCGTGCGGCATCACGAAATCCACGACATGGTCATGGGCGTTGAAGCACAACAGAAATGAATCATCGACCACCCGCTCGCCGCGTGCGTCAGGCTCGGGCAGCGCCTCACCGTTGAGGAAAACCGCGATACTCTTGCCGAACTTGGCGCCCCAATCCTGGTGCGTCATTTCCTGGCCGGTAGGGGTCAGCCAGGCGATGTCACGCGCCTCGTCGCCGCTGCGGATCGGCTCACTCTCGAAAAAACGGCGGCGGCGAAACACCGGATGCTTTTTGCGCAAGGCGGTGACCTTGCGGGTGAATTCCAGCTGGTCACTGTTTTTGTCGACCAGCGACCAGTCCATCCAGGACAGTTCGGAGTCCTGGCAGTAAACGTTGTTGTTGCCGTTCTGGGTTCGGCCGATCTCGTCGCCGTGCGCGATCATCGGCGTGCCCTGGCTGAGCATCAGCGTGGCCATGATGTTGCGCATCTGCCGCCAGCGCAGGTCCAGGATTTCCGGATCGTCGGTGGGGCCCTCGACACCGCAGTTCCAGGATCGGTTGTAGTTTTCGCCGTCCTGGTTGTCCTCGCCGTTGGCCTCGTTGTGCTTCTCGTTATAGGAGACGAGATCGTTGAGCGTGAACCCATCGTGGGCGACGACGAAATTGATGCTGGCGCTGGGCCGTCTGCCGGTCGCCTCGTAGAGGTCCGACGACCCGGTCAGCCGGGATGCGAATTCGCCAAGGGTTGCGGGCTCGCCCCGCCAGTAATCGCGCACGGTATCGCGATACTTCCCATTCCATTCGGTCCACAAACCTGGGAAGTTGCCTACCTGGTAGCCGCCTTCGCCGACGTCCCATGGTTCGGCGATCAGCTTGACCTGGCTGACCACCGGATCTTGCTGCACTAGGTCGAAGAACGCGCTCAGCCGGTCGACGTCGTAGAACTCGCGGGCCAACGTCGAGGCCAGGTCGAAGCGGAAGCCGTCGACATGCATCTCGGTCACCCAGTAGCGCAGCGAGTCCATGATCAGCTGCAGCGTGTGCGGGTGGCGCGCGTTGAGGCTGTTGCCGGTGCCGGTGAAGTCCTTGTAAAACCTCAGATCTTCGTCGACGAGCCGGTAGTAGGCGGCGTTGTCGATGCCGCGGAAGTTGATCGTCGGCCCGAGTTGGTTGCCCTCGGCCGTGTGGTTGTACACCACGTCGAGGATGACCTCGATGCCCTGCTCGTGAAACGCCCGGACCATGGACTTGAACTCGGGTGCCGTGCCGCCGGCCTTCGGGTTCGCGGCGTACTGGTTGTGCGGCGCGAAGAACCCGAAAGTGTTGTAGCCCCAGTAGTTTCGCAGGCCGAGGTCCAGCAGCCGACTGTCGTGCAGGAACTGATGCACCGGCATCAGTTCGATCGCGGTGACATTCAGCGATTTGAGGTGCTCGATGACCGCTGGGTGAGCCAGGCCGGCGTAGGTGCCGCGGAGCGCTTCGGGGACAGCGGGATGAGTCTGGGTCATTCCCTTGACGTGGGCCTCGTAGATCACCGTCTCGTGATACGGCGTTCGCGGCGAGCGGTCGGTCGCCCAGTCGAAGAACGGATTGATCACCACGCTGGTCATGGTGTGCCCGAGCGAATCGACCTGCGGCGGAGTGCCGGTCTCGGCGGGGTCCTCGGCGGCGGCGGCCATGTCGTAGGAGTACAGCGCCTGGCCGAACTTGAACTCGCCGTCGAACGACTTGCCGTACGGGTCGAGCAGCAGCTTGCTCGGGTCACATCGGTGACCGGCAGCCGGGTCGAACGGCCCGTGCACCCGAAACCCGTAGCGCTGTCCCGGACTGACGTTCGGCAGGTAGGCGTGCCACACGTATCCGTCGACCTCGTCGAGGCAGATTCGAGTTTCCCCGCCGTCGCGGCCGATCAGGCACAACTCGACCTGCTCGGCGATCTCGGAGAACACCGCGAAGTTGGTGCCGCCGCCGTCGAAGTTGGCGCCCAGTGGATAGCTGCTTCCGGGCCATACGGTGACCGGCGGCGGCGGAGCTGCGGCGGCACCGCTGGTCGGATCTGACGGGGGCATCTTTCGACCTTAACGGCGACGGGCGGGATCTGGGGGCCCGGGCGCTACCGGCGGACGGTGTTTGATGGCCCGACTTCTTTTCGGGCCGTTACACGGCCCGCATCGTTGTCGGGCGTCACCACCAGCCGGTGGCTGCCGCCATCTGCCGTCCCAGCTCGTTGGTCATCGTGCGCATGTAGGTGGCAGACAGGTGGTGAGCGTCGTGATATACCAACACGTTTCCCTCGACGGCGGGGCAGATGTCGGCGCGGCAGACCGCGTCGCTCATGTCCAGCGGCTTGAGCATCGGGAACTGCTCGACCCAGTCGAGGGTGGGATTGTGATCGGCGAGCACGTCGGAGCGCTTGATACCGCACGACAACGCGTCGCCGCCTTTGGCCAGGCAGTCCGACGGGTTGAACGGCTGGCCATTTTTCACCATCCACGGCGTGTCGCGCACCGCGAGGATCGGAATGTTGTTGTCGGAGAACGTCTGCCAGATCCCGACGTATGTACCCGGCATCACGTCGCCGGGCTTGATGTTCCAGGGCCGTGTCGAGGTGGTGAACACGTAGTCCGGATGGTCGGCGACCACCTTGGCCATCGCCTTTGGCACCCAGTCGCTGCACTCCGGGTATGGCGCATTGTTTCCCATCACCAACGGCATCTTCTCGGTGGACAGCGGACAGCCCATCTTCAGGTACGTCGTCACCTTGAAGTGATGCCTGCGCCCGAGCAGGTCCAGCGCGGTCAGCCAGTGCTCCGCGTGCGAACCGCCGGCAAGCGCGATGGTCCGGGTGGCGTTCTTGTCGCCGTAGGTGCAGGTGATCAATGCGGTGTTGGCAAAGTCGTCAATGCAGCCGTCGCGGGTGGACGGCGGATAGTCGGTCTGGGCTTCCAACACGGTGGGCCGCATCCGGAGCCGGGGCACGCGGATGTGTTTGACCAGGGCCCGGGCGCCGGGGTAGTCGGTGGAACTCAGACCGCTCAGCTCCTTGCCGTTGGCGCGTTCCACGCTGACGTGCTCGCGCCAGGTGAACGCCGTCGCGGTGAGTGTCACCCCCAGCAGCCCGACCAGCGACCCCAGCACCATCGTGGGGCGGCGCAGCCGCGTCCGCCAGGGAACGACCGGCACCGGCGCGGCCGCGGCGTTGGCCGTCCCGCGGTGGCGCAGCGGATCCTCGACAAACCGCGTGGTCAGATACGCCAGCACGCCGGAGATCAGCAAGACCGCGGTGCCCTCGAAGAAGTTGGCGTGCGCGTGACCGGTGTACGCGAGCCAGAAGATCAGCAGCGGCCAGTGCCACAGGTACAGCGCGTAGGCCATCGCGCCGAGCGTCACCAGCGGGCCGGTCGCCAGCAGCCGGTTGGGCAGTGGCAACTTGGCATCGGCTTGTCGGTTGGCGCCGGCCAGGATGAACAGCAGCGCCGCGCCCACCGGGACCAGCGCCCACGGCCCCGGAAATTGCTTGACACCGTCGATCAGCGCGCCGCAGGACAGCACCGCGGCCAGTGCGACGGTGGCCGCGGCCGTGCGCAGCCACATCGGCCAGCGGACGTGCGTGACCAGCGCACCGGCGAGCACACCCAACAGCAACTCCCACGCCCGCGCGAAGCTGTTGTAGTAGGCGGTGGCCTGGTTGGCCTGGTGGGCGAAGATCGCGTAGCCGAACGACGCCACCGCCAGCGCGCTGAGCAGCAGCACGAACGACGTCCGCAGCCGGTTGCCGAGCCGGCGCCGGAACAGATACGCGAAGCCGAAAACCAGCGCCAAGAACGCGATGTAGAACTGGCCCTGCACGGACATCGACCAGATGTGCTGCAACGGGCTGACCGATTCGCCGGCCCGCAGATAGTCGGCGACGGTGCTCGCCAGTTCCCAGTTCTGGTAGTAGCCGAGGCTGGCCAGGCTCTGGTCGGCGAAGGTTTCCCAACGGGTCTGCGGCTGAATCAAAATGGTCAGCACCGCGCACCCGGCCAGCACTACGACCAGAGCCGGCAGCAATCGACGGACCAACCGCACCACCTCGGACACCGGCGACAATGACCCGGTTCGACCCCCAGCCGGGTTGAGTGCCGCGCGAAGCAATTTGCCGCCGAAGAAGAATCCGGACAACGCCAAGAACACGTCGACTCCGCCGGAAACCCGGCCGAACCAGACGTGGAACATCGCGACCAGCGCGATGGCAACACCGCGCAGCCCATCAAGATCGTGGCGGTAGAACCCTGCTTTCCGGTCTTGCGGCGCAGGGTGGACGGGGCCTGCGACGGCCGGACGGGTGGGGGAGACGGTCAACATGATTGACAGACAATCTACCCAACCCGTCGACCGTCGGGAGTGCTCAACAAGTCGGCCGGTGAGTCCCGCTCAGGACTCCAGGATTCGAGTCAGGTACGGAAGCATGCCGTTGGTCCGCGCCGGCGTGACCGTGACGGCAGGGTCGGTGGCCTCGATCATCTGGTTGTTACCGAGGTACATCGCGACGCTCTGGGTGCCGCCGGGGCCGTAGCAGAGCAGGTCGCCCGGGCGGGCCTGGGAGGGCGCAACTTTGCGCCCGACATTGCACTGCTCGCCCGAGGTGCGCGGCATCTTGAGGCCGGCGCCGGCGTAGGCGTACTGAATCAGGCCGGAGGCGTCGAAGCCGACGACGTTTGCCTTCAGTCCCGTGCCGCGCGTGGGGCCGGCGGCGTTGCCGCCGCCGTACAGGAACGGCACACCGCGCTGGGAAAGCGCGCGTTGGATCACGTAGCTGGTTGTCTGCTGGTAGCCCACCAGTGTCGGGCCCTGGCCCTGGCCCGGGTCAGCGGTCGCGAAGCTGGGGTTGGCCATCGGTAGCGTCAGCAACAGGGCCAGGCTGAGCGGGACGGCGTAGCTGCGTCTCATGCGGATCACCTCTCTGCGGCCTTAGCGCGGTGACTTCGCGCCTCCGCCGTAATTCCATTCCGGTTCACCACAGAGACTCATGCGCTGGCCCGCCCCGTTGGGGGCCGCATGCCGCCACCCACAGGGGTGGACGTTGGACCCGTCGGTGAACCGCTGACTTCACAGCAGTCACTACAGACACTTTGGCAACAAATGGCTGCGTGTGCCATCGCGCAGGCCGTTCACGAGGGATTTTTTGTCGTACCGTGACCGAACGGTGACCGCTTACCGCCCGGAGCCCCAATCTTCAGCGGGCAGTTGTGATTTCGCTCTCACTCGCCGACGTCGACAACCCCGGGATCATCGTGCCAGTACGGGCTACTGAAGTCGGTCAGCGCAGCGCCGGCCGCCGAGGCGAAAAGCACGAGCGTGATCGCCAACAGCGGCCAGAAGGACAGATACCAACCCTTCAGCAGCGACACCACCGGCCCGAGCACGGCCGCGGCGACCGCGGCGCCAAGGCCGCCGAATACCACCGGGTAGATGTAGAAATCGACGCCCAAGGGCGCCGACGGACAGTCACCGGCGCAGACGTCCTTAAGGAAGCCGAAGAGCCCGGAATACCAATCCGTCGCAGTGGCGACGACCAGCAGCGTCGCCAACAATGCCACCGCGCAGGAGACGTCCCAGGGGACCAGGCGGAGCCGCAGGACCGGAGGCCGGGAGTCGACGTGATCGCCCGGGGAGCGTTCGTCGGACCGGTGCGGCGCAGCCATGGTGACTCAATGCTGCCGGATGCTCGACGTTTCTGCGACCGAACGCCGACGGCCGCGGACAAATCCGCAGCGCCGCTCCTCTCATCGCTTCGTCCCCCTCGCTGCTGTGCGGCTGGGTGGTGCCCCCACTGCATCGTCGCCGGCGCGTCGGCCGGCTGCTTTACCCTCGTTCTCTATGACTTCTGCGGCCGCAGGGACGTCTGGGCTCAGTCCCGAGCAGATCAGCGCGATCGACGCGGCGCACCTGTGGCATCCCTACAGCACGATCGGCGCCGAAACAGTGCCACCGGTAGTAGCGGTCGGCGCTCGCGGCGCCTGGCTGACACTCATCCACGACGGCGAGCCGGTCGAGGTGCTCGATGCGATGAGCTCGTGGTGGACCGCCATCCACGGGCACGGCCACCCGGTGCTGGACGCGGCGCTGACCGCTCAGCTGACGACCATGAGTCACGTCATGTTCGGCGGACTGACGCACGAGCCCGCCGCGCGGTTGGCGCAGCTGCTCGTCGACGTCACCCCGTCGGGGCTGGAGACGGTGTTCTTCTGCGACTCCGGATCGGTGTCGGTGGAAGTCGCGGTGAAGATGGCGCTGCAGTACTGGCGCGGTCGCGGCCGGCCCGGCAAACGGCGGCTGATGACCTGGCGTGGGGGCTATCACGGCGACACCTTCACGCCGATGAGCATCTGTGACCCCGACGGCGGCATGCACAAGCTATGGACCGAAGTTCTGGCGTCGCAGGTGTTCGCCCCGCAGGTGCCCCGCGACTACGACCCCGCCTACAGCGCGGCGTTCGAAGCACAGCTGACCGATCACGCCGACGAGCTCGCGGCCGTCGTCGTCGAGCCGGTGGTCCAGGGCGCCGGCGGGATGCGCTTCCACGACCCGCGCTACCTGACTGACCTGCGAGACATCTGCCGCCGCCACGACGTGCTGCTGGTGTTCGACGAGATCGCCACCGGATTCGGCCGCACCGGCGAGCTGTTCGCCGCCGACCACGCCGGCGTCAGCCCCGACATCATGTGCGTCGGCAAGGCCCTGACCGGCGGCTACCTGACCCTGGCCGCGACCTTGTGCACCACCGACGTCGCGCACACCATCAGCTCCGGCGAGGCCGGCGCGCTGATGCACGGGCCCACCTTCATGGCCAACCCGCTGGCCTGTGCCGTCTCGCTGGCCGCGGTGGAGCTGCTGCTCAGCCAGGATTGGCGCTCGGCGGTCGCCGAGATCAGCGGCGGGCTGACTGGCGGCCTGCAACCGGCACGGGCATTGCCGGGGGTGACCGACGTGCGGGTGTGTGGGGCGATCGGCGTCATCGAATGCGACCGTCCCGTCGACCTGGCGATCGCCACACCGGCGGCCCTGGACCAAGGGGTGTGGCTGCGGCCGTTCCGCAACCTGGTGTACGCCATGCCGCCGTTCATCTGCACGCCGGCCGAGATCGCGCAGGTCACCTCGGCGATGGTCGAGGTGGCCCGTCTTACCGGCTCTCGTAGGCTCTAGGGCGATGACGCAGATCGAGACTTCACCGCTGGCTTGGCTGGAGGCGCATGCCCAGCAGCGCCGGCAAGCCGGGCTGCGACGCGCGTTGCGCCCCCGTCCCGCGGTGGCCACCGAGCTCGACTTGGCGTCCAACGACTACCTGGGTCTGTCCCAGCACCCCGACGTCATCGAAGGCGGAGTGGACGCGCTGCGCACCTGGGGTGCCGGCGCCACCGGTTCGCGGCTGGTCACCGGCGACACCTTGCTGCACGAGGAGCTCGAGTCCAGGCTCGCCGAATTCATCGGCGCCGCAGCGGGTTTGGTGTTCTCGTCGGGATACACCGCAAACCAGGGCGCGGTTGTCGGACTGTCCGGCCCGGGTTCACTGCTGGTGTCGGACGCGTACTCGCACGCCTCGCTGGTCGACGCCTGCCGGCTGTCGCGGGCCCGGGTGGTGGTGACCCCGCATCGCGACGTCGACGCCGTCGACGCGGCGTTGGCCACGCGGGACGAGGAGCGGGCCGTCGTCATCACCGAGTCGGTGTTCTCCGCCGACGGCGCGCTGGCCCCAGTGCGCGAGCTGCACGACGTGTGCCGCCGGCACCGGGCGCTGCTCATCGTCGACGAGGCGCACGGTCTTGGTGTGCGCGGTGGCGGGCGCGGGTTGCTGCACGAGCTCGGGTTGATCGGTGCGCCCGATGTGGTGATGACCACCACGCTGTCGAAAGCGCTTGGGAGCCAAGGTGGTGCGGTGCTCGGGTCGGTTGCGGTACGCGATCATCTCATCGACTCGGCCCGGACGTTCATCTTCGACACCGGCTTGGCGCCGGCGGCCGTCGGCGCCGCGCTGGCCGCGCTGCGGGTGTTGGCCACGGAGACCTGGCGGCCCAAGGCGGTGCTGCAACACGCGGCCACGCTGGCGCAGATCTGCGACGTGCCCCACATACCGCAGTCCGCGGTGGTGTCGGTGATCCTGGGCGCGCCGGAGGTGGCGCTGGCCACGGCCACAGCGTGCCTGGAAGCCGGGGTTCGGGTGGGCTGCTTCCGGCCGCCGACCGTGCCGACCGGTACGTCGCGGTTACGCCTGACCGCGCGAGCGTCGCTGGACGCTGACGATCTCGAGCTGGCCCGCACGGTGCTGACCGACGTGCTCGGCGCGGCAGCGCATTGACGGTCCTGGTCATCACCGGGACGGGCACCGGGGTCGGCAAGACCATCGCCACCGCGGCCCTGACGTCGGCTGCCCGCCAGGCCGGCGTTGACGTCGCGGTGTGCAAGCCGGTGCAGACCGGCACCGACGCCGGCGACGACGACCTCGCCGAGGTGACCCGGTTGACCGGGCTCACCAAGGTGGTCGGGCTGGCGCGTTACCCGCAACCGCTGGCGCCACTGGCCGCCGCCGAGCAGGCCGGGAAATCTTTGCCCACCCGCAACAACGTGCTCAAACTCGTTGGCGCGCTGGACCGTCCAGGACAGCTGACGCTGGTCGAGGGTGCCGGCGGCTTACTGGTCGAACTCGCCGCCGGGGGCGTGACACTGCGGGATCTCGCGGCCGATCTCGGGGCCCCGGTGCTGGTGGTGGCCACCGCTGAGCTCGGCACCCTCAACCACACCGCGCTGACGGTGGAATCGCTTGGCGCACACGAGCTTTCCTGCGCCGGACTGGTGATCGGCAACTGGCCGCTGCGGCCGGGCGTGGTGGAAAACTCGAACAGATCTGCGCTGGCTCGGTTGGCGCCGCTGCGTGCTGCACTGCCGTCCGGCGCCGGATCGATGGGTGCCGGCGCGTTCGCCGCCATGAGCGCGCACGCGTTCGCCCGAAGCTGGTTGACCACATTGGTCGGCTGATGGTCCATTCCATCGAGCTGCTCTTCGACCGCGACACCGAGACGGCGATCCGTCGAATCTGGGACGACTTGGCCGCGGCGGACATACCCGGCCGGCCCCCGGCGGGTCGTCCGCATGTGACGCTGGCGGTGACGGAGCGGATCGAGCCTGACGTCGATGCGCTGCTGCTCCCGGTGGCGCAACGGTTGCCGCTGGAATGCACCGTCGGGGCACCGCTGCTGTTCGGCAGCTCCAACGCCGTCCTGGCCCGGGTGATCGTTCCGACGGCGGAGCTGCTTGCGTTGCACGCCGAGGTGCACCGACTCTGCGAGCACTACCTAAATCCCGGCCCGATGCCGAACAGCCTGCCCGGCCAGTGGACAGCGCACGTGACCGTGGCCCGCCGAGTTGGGGGACCCCAACTCGAGCGGGCCTTCCGGCTGGCGGGTCAACCGTCAGAGATTCACGGCATCGTGGCCGGTTTGCGCCGCTGGGACGGCACCAAGCGCGTCGAGCACCCGATCGGCTGAGCTACTTGCTGCTGCTGCCCGGGCTGGCGCCACTGCCCGCCGTGTAGGACGCCTTGCCGGTACCGGCCAAATCGCCGCCGGACACGATCAGGTACTCGTCCCGGATGGGCTTGTCGGCGAAGAAGTCTTCGAGAATCTCGCGGGTGCCTGCGGCGTAGCGGGCCTGGGCGGACAGCGTCGTGCCGGAGACGTGCGGGGTCATTGCCTGGTGCGGCATGCTGCGCCACGGGTGGTCGGCGGGCGGCGGCTGCGGGTACCAGACGTCGCCGGCGTAGCCGGCCAGCTGACCGCTTTTCAGTGCCGCCACGATCGCGTCGCGCACACAGATTTCGGCGCGAGCCGTGTTGACGATGTAGGAGCCGCGCCGCATCGACGCCAGCAGGTTTTCGTCGAACAGGTGGTAGGTCTGCGGGTGCAGCGGAGCATGGATGGAAACCACGTCGATGGCGCGCACCAGCGAAGCCGCATCGGGGTGATAGGTGGCGCCCAGTTCCTGTTCGACCTGCTCTGGCAGTCGGCGGGTGTCGGTGTAATGCAGGTTGACGTCGAAGGGGGCCATCCGCCGCAGCACGGCAAGGCCGATGCGTCCGGCAGCGATCACACCCACGTCCATGCCCTCGACGTCGTAGGCGCGTTCGACGCAGTCGGCGATATTCCAGCCGCCGTCGGTGACCCACTGGTGTGAGGGGACGAAGTTACGCACCAACTCCAGGATCTGCATGACGGCGTGCTCGGCGACGCTGATGCTGTTACAGAACGTGACCTCGGCGACGGTCATCCCGCGCGCGATCGCGGCGTCGAGGTCGACGTGGTCCGAACCGATCCCGGCGGTGAGGGCCAGCTTGAGATTCTTCGCTTTGGCTATCCGCTCGGCCGTCAAATATGCCGGCCAAAATGGTTGAGAGATAACGACGTCGGCGTCGGGCAGCTCACGTTCGAACTTCGAGTCCGGGCCTTCCTTGTCCGATGTCACGACCAACTGGTGTCCACCGTCTTCGAGGAATTTGCGCAGGCCGAGCTCACCGGACACGCAGCCCAGCAACTCACCCGGAGTGAAGTCGATCGCCGAGGGGCTCGGCAACGTCTGACCGCCTGGGTAGCCGTGCAACACCGGGATGCTGTCGCGGGCATAGACCGGGGGATAACCGGTGACGGGATCGGGATACAGAACAAGCAGAACTTTGGCCATGACATTTCTCCTTTATCTCGAGGCCCTCGTTGGACTCAATCTGATGGGTAGAAGCCCAAAACCGTTGCAGCTCAGTTGATCATCACTCTTGCGGCTTTGGCTAGGCTCAGCCTGCAACAACGTCACGGCGCTGAGTGAACTTGATGTCGAGACTGCGCAGGTAAGTCTGCAATCCGGCGTCCTGCACGGGAATCAAATGCGCCGGGGTATCAGTCTCGTTGTAGTGGGCGTGCCACATGCCCGGGGGCGTGGTAAAGGCGCCACCTAGCTGCCAGTCCACCCGAATCGGGTCAACGATCTCCCCTCGTGCGTCCAGCCGCGTGCCCAGCAGGGTGTAGCAGCCGCTGGGGGGTGCATCGAGGATCAGGTCCAGAGCGACCGATTGGTGCCGGTGCGGACGTTGTTCCTGGCCCGGCGGCAGCACACCGAACATCGCCCACAGGACGTGGGTGATGGTCAAGGTCTGCTCCTGATCTGCGTTGGCCAACAGGACGCTGACCCGGCTCTTGTCGTTGGCACCGGGCCGGGACGCGATGTCCTCGAGCTTGGCGACGGCGTCGGCGCGACGGAACTTGGTGGGCCGGAATCGTGGCCGGGTGGCGTCGGCACCCAAATAACGCAGCAGCGGTTCGTCGTGCACCCAGTACATGGCGGTCTCGGCGTCCGCGTAGAACACCGCACGGGATCCCGCGGGCAATGTCAGGAAGTCGCCCTTCTCCCACGCGACCAGGTGGCCGTCAATGGCCGCAAAACCGCGCCCGAACAGCGCGTAGTACAGCTGGCTGGTGGCGTTCGGGCTGGTGTCGATCTGCTCGCCGGCGCGGATGCGCAAGAAGCTGGCCAACAGCGCAGGGCTCGTCGCTTCACCGTCTTCGATCCCCAGGTCTCTGGATAGATCCAACGGCACCACACCGGTTGGCTGATCGAGGTAGAGCTCGGGGCCG